>JACQMU010000128.1 GCA_016203425.1 Candidatus Woesearchaeota archaeon | reverse complement strand
TCTGTCAGGCTTGTTCCGCTGACTTCTGCTTCGTCACCTTTCACATCTGCAAGTTTTCCTGCAGCAAGTGCCATGGTTGCTCGTCGAGTGTCTTTTGCACTGAATCCTGCTACGAGGATTGCAACGTTTCCGTTGTCGTGCTCAAAGGCTTTGACAACTGCCTTGTTTTCTGGTACGCTTGACCAGCAAGGTTCTGGGTTGCCTACGAGTCCTGCAGCTACTGTGTTTGCGCATGCTCCGCCGACGACTATTGCGTTGTATCTTGTTATGTCGTCAACATCGCTGTCTTGCATTGACACAGTTGTCGGGATTGGATTTACTTTTTCTGCAAATCCTGTTTCTGACACTGTTGTTGTTACAGCTCCGCCCGTAATGAATACTTCTCCGCCTCTTTGGCTGAGTGGGTATTCAACTGTCAGTGATTCTGCTTCAGTGTTTCCTGTTGGCACGAATTCTTCAAAGAAGACTCCGTATCCTGACAGTCCTTGTTGGAGGTCTTCGTTTTCTTCAAGTGTGAAGAGTCCGAAGAGTGTTCCTGTAACGTTTTTCAACGAGTTGGCTCCTATGCCAATTGTGTTACCGGTTCGGTTTACAATGCTAATAGTTATGTTTTCATTGGCTCCTGACTCGTCAAATTCTTTTGCCAACGTAGTCAAGGTCAAGTTAACATTGTCTGCAAGATTGCTTCCTGCAGCTCCCAGAGTTGTTGCGCATGCTATGGAACCGTTTGCTCCTGATGCGTTGGTGTTGTTTGAGCCAAGTGACAAGAGTCCGTCTCCTTGGATGCCAATGTATGCCTGGTCACCAGCTACATCTCCATCACCGTTCAAGTCTATTGAAAGGTTGTATGGACCTACTCCATCGACATACATGTTGTAAACAACTCCGCCAACGACAAGCTGTGCAAGCCTTGTTGAGTTGTCAAAAGTGACGTCTCTTGTTCCTGTTCCCAGGTCTGTAAAGGTTAGCTTGTTGTTTGTCGTGTCTATTGAGTCGTATCGTAACACGTGGCTGAAACAGGTGTTGTCTGTTGATCCAACGTCGCAGTTGCTTAACACGAAGAAGTCCCTTTTTGTGACAAGGGAATGTTGCGTGTTTGCTGCTTCGATGAACCACAGGTCGTCATTGAAGTCTCCAAATTTTAAGCAGGCTTCACCAGATGGTAATGCTGGTGTTTGTGCTCTGTTGCTCAAGTATGGAATGTCGTAGAATATTCCTTCTTGGTTTGTGAACTGAAGGTTGTATTCATCATTTCCTCTTGGGTCCAAGACGATTGTTGTTGTTCCAGTGTCTGTTAGTCCTTGATATACTATGTCCCATGCTGGTGTCAGCATTGATTCTGGTGTTTGGAGTTGTTCTCGTACGCCAGAGCCTGGTGGGACATAAATGTCTCCGAGGACTGAGTCTGCATCAAGGAAATACTTGATGTTTTGGAGTTCAGCTGTTTTTACTGTTACGTTTCCAGCTGATCCGCTTGTTGCAATCGATCGTCCTCTCATCTGGACTTTGGACTTGGTTATTATTTCTTCGTTGACGCTTGCTCCTGCAGTTTGGTTGTTGGTATCGCTTATGTTTCGGTCTTCAAATGATATCTTGTAAGCACCGAGGTAGAACTGGACAACGCTTTTTTGGATGTCTTTTCCAGTTGCGATGATGTCTCTGATACCTATTTGTGTTCCATCTGCAAGAACATCTGTTTCTCCGTCACTGAGTTCATCAGTGATTTCGCCGTTGATTCTGAACTTTACAGAACCTGCGCCACTGTTTGATGTTTCTGAAATGACGAGTACTTCAACTTCGTATTCTTTGCCATCAACAGTGTATGTTTCTTTATCATTCTCGCCGAGGATTGCTGAAATAGCTCCTCCCATGAGGTCTAATTTTAATCTTCCTGCTGTTCCTGTTGGCTCAAAGCTGATGTCTGAGTTGACAACAACAAACGGCTGTCCGAGGATGAGCAAATCCTGGTCTTCAAAGTCTGTAAGTCTGTCATTTTTGACTTTTGACTTAAGGCCTTCTTCGAATTCCATCTGCCATTCAAATAACTGGTCATCTGCTGCCCATTTTAAATAGTGTCCAACGCGGTCTCTTTCGTCTTTTCCAAATATGACTTTTCCTGATGCTCCGGCTGTTGGAAGTCTCAAATATTGGTTGTACTCTGTTGAGCCTTGGTCTGTAACAACCTGGCCGCCCTTGAGCATGTCCAAATCAACTTCAGTGAGTGTTTCTCTGACTGCGCCAATGAGCTGGTCGATGTCAAGAAGATTTGATGTGCTGCCTATTGCAACTGCATCTCCTTCAACTGAGACTCCGCCTTTTGCTCCGGGTATTGGCACTTTTGTTACAGCTGCTGCTTGAAGTGCAAGTGCAATGTCAACTGCGCCTGCAACGTCTGTTGCTGCTGCATTTTCTCCGACAACAATAGCAAGATTTGATGCCGGTGTTCCATTTTCAACAAATGGTTTTGGGAAATCTGACAAAGAATATGCGGCTGATGCGCCGAATATTGTTGCCCCAACCATCGTCAATCCCATACCAGTAGCAACAATCCTTTTCACAACGTTTATCGCCTTCATTATCTAAACACCTCCGTGTTTTTTGGTTATCTTTACGAATGTAAAGATGTTTGTTTTATGCAACACACTCATAATAGGTATTTAAAGTTTTCTTTTTCACCCCAACGCAAAAATATATGTTGTAAAATATATTCTTGTTTGGTGCGAAACTTTAAACACCTTTGGTTAATGTTGCTAACCATATGCTGCGACAGATTTGCTTATAAACTTTTCGTAATTACAGAATAACAATCGTCACCACTTTAAAGTACACATTTTTCTAATCCTCGAAAATTTTCCACGAGTCTATGACTATTGAAAGATAAGTGGAAAATTTTCGGGACTAAATGAAAATCAACCGAACCAAAAGGGCGAGAATCCCGACTGTCTCTGACCGGAGGTGGTTGATTTTCATTTTAGATTCAGATTTCTCGTCTGGACGTCTCGTTCATAACGTATATATAAACCGGCTCCTGACTGATTTACAGAACGCCTGACTGGGATGCCTTCCCTTGAATGACGGCACGAGTTCTTTAACAAAAAGATTATATACCTCTTACTTGTTGAAGTGTTTATGGCGTCAATTCTTTTCGGCGGTGATGAAGAGCATTCTGAAGAAAATTCTCTGCACAAAGATTTAATTGCGCGCTTGAAGCAGGAGCATGATATAACTTTTGTAAACAGCGGGAAGGGGATGTTGTTTGAATTGTTTCGCAGCCACGCTGAAGGGTTGAGCGCATTAGTGCCAAAAAATTATGATGTTATTGTGTATGATGCACAATTGTTTTTTGGGTGTTGTGACGCACAAAAGCGTGCTGAACTGTTTGAAGAGCATGTTGTTGGATATCTTAAGTTTGCGCAAACGCCAATTATTGTTCTTGCTGATGCAGCTGTTGCAGAAAAAATAAAGCCAGTTGTTGAATCTGCTGGTTTCAAACACGTGCAAATGCCTTATTCGATTGATGTTGTTTTGCAGGAAGTCACGATAGTTATTAAAAAATGAGACGGAGGTTTTTAATGTGAACTTAAGAAACAAGTATTTGGTTATTGCGGTTAGAACACTTTTTGGTTTATTCATGCTTTTCAGCGGTGTCGCTGGGCTTCTGGGTGGTCCATCGCCAAAAGGGGTGGAAGAACCAATGCTTGGTGTTGTGCAAGCTCTCTGGAAAACTGGACTTTTCCAAATGATTAAAGTAACTGAAACTGTAGCAGGTTTGATGCTTGTGCTTAAATTCTACCCTGCTCTTGCAGCGATATTCTTAGCGCCAGTGGCTGTCGGCATCGTCATCTTTAATGCAAAGCTTAGTCCTAGTTTTGTGCCGATTGGGCTTATCATCTGTTTGTTCAATGCATACTTAGGGTATGTCTATTGGGACAAATACAAACTGTTGTTTAGACGCAACTGATACTTTCGCACAGTTGGCTGGTTAAACTTCTACTAAAAAGAAGAATAGTACGACGGACATGCGTCCCATGATTAATAAGATGCTCGTTTTATAGTCGAGAAAGAAATGTCAACACAACGTATGGGCAAATTGTAGACACCTTAACTCAGTACATTTTCACAACGAGAAAAACAAGAAACACTACAATAACTATACCAAGAGCCATGATCTCAGGCACGAATAACAAATCAAGGAACCAGTGGAGTTTCGCAGGATTGTAATTAGGATTAATCTGGACTCCTATTTCATCTAATCTTTTATCTCTAACAGAAAACTCTTTCTTTTTCGTCCTACTCATCTGCATCTAACCTGGGCCTGAGATCGTTCTGCGCATCTATAGTCCACAGACCTTCGAACCCCTCGGTAATCAAGTTGACGAGAAAGTCCTATAGAAAAGTTGTAATTACCGGGCCATCCCGTTGCCTGTCGTGCTTCTTCCTCAGTAAGATCGCCAACAATACTATGAGAATTCGTAAGTGCAGTTTTTGATTCAGCATTTGTGCAACCGGAATAAAGTGCAGATGACGCTAAGAAAGTCAAACCTACAACTTTTGTTGCTAAACTGTTCTTTTGACTTACCATAATTCCAAATAATTGTTTAAGCTTTAAAAATAATGCGGAAAATTGATCCATTTGTATGGACAAGTATCTTGTTATACGTAAAATGTGGCAAACAAGAACGAATTAAAAATGTTCAAAACTCAAATAATTATCCCTTCTTTAATCGCTTCTTTGACTAAAACACTTAATCTTTTACTTTTATTAAATTCGTCTTGCGTGTAACAAATAAAATCCACCGGATAATTAAGAGTCCAATAATCATACAAATCAACTGCCCTCTGATGAAATTTTTTTCTTTTGAACTTGTCAGATACCACAATCAAATCTACATCGCTATATTTTTTGCCTTGACCTCTTGCTCGACTGCCAAAAAATAATAATGTTTTCACTGGAATTTTCTTTGACAAGTTCTCTTTAAATAGTTTTAGCTCTTTCTTTATAGTTCTTTTTCTATCCATCTCAGTATTTCCTCTGCTTCTTTAACAACCTGTTCGCATTCATCAAAAGAAAACTCATTAATGTTTCTAAATCCTTTAACATCTGGATATCTGGTTTGCATATAAAAAGAACTACAATATAAACATATCGAGTAAAAAAGCTGCGGCGGACAG
>JACQMU010000123.1 GCA_016203425.1 Candidatus Woesearchaeota archaeon | reverse complement strand
CATTGATGCTCCTGAAGAAATGTGAAAGTTTAGTTAAAGATACTTTTAAATAAGAGTAGTTCTACATTGTTTGTATGCAAAAATGGGGTGTGGTTATTGTACTGTTAATGCTCTCGTCCAGCGTAGCTTTTGCGGTTTCTACTGGCGTGCCTTCTCCTAATGATGATGTTGTTGGTGTAACGCGGATTACTGATTTTGAGACTGACAATGTTCATATTTTGAGGATTGCTAATTTTTCAAAGGCTGTTGTTACCGAAATTGTTGGTTTGGAACAAAACATTTCTGTTATGCAGCAGCAGCTGAATAATATTGAGTCTGAGATTAGTGGCTTGAAGTCGTTGTTGGCGTCACCAAGTCCTGTTGATGATGTTCGTGCTAATGAAATAACTGGGCAATTAGTTGGTATTGAGGCAGAGCTGCAAATGTTGAAAAAACAAGGTTCTTCATTGCCTGCAACATCATTGAATTCTGCTTTGTTTGTTTTGAATGGCGTGATTTTGTTTAGTATTTTTGCATTGTTTTTGTTTATTCGTGTTAACGGTCCTTTTGACAGCAGGCGTCAGGCTGAATTGCATGCTCAACTGCACTTGAATAATGCTGTTAGGAATGCTTTGAAGTCTGGTGTTCCTGTTGAGCAAGTTCGTCAGCGTTTTGTGGCTCAGGGCTGGAACAATAAATTGGTTGACTCAGCAATTGAAGAAGGTGTTAAGCGGTGAGGCAAAAAAAATTTCCGTCAAATATTAAGAAAGAGTTCGCAAGTGTTGAGCAGTTGGTCGACCGCGTTATTCCTTTTCTCGTCATTTTGCTTGCTTTGTTAATCCTTGCGGACATGACTATGGATATTCATCGTTTTGAGCCTTGGGTGTCTTATGCTGACTGGCTTGTTATTGGTGTTTTTGTTGCAGACCTTATTTTTAAGTGGCGTCATGTGCGCAAAGTTACTAAATTTTTGAGGCTTTACTGGCTTGACATTATTGCAGTGTTTCCTTTTTATTTGTTTTTTCGTGCGTACGTTGCCATTGCCGAGCTTGTTGTTGCCGGCGAGCGTATTAAGGAAGCGCAGGAGATTGCTCATGAAGCGTTGTTGTTAAGGGAGACAAAGTTGTTGAAAGAGGCTGAAATTTTTGGTAAAGAAGCCCGCCTTGCCAGAGAAGCTGAGCTTGCTGCAAAAGACGTTCGTTTTGTGCCGCGCATGATTCGTTTGTTTCAGCGCTTGTTGCGTTTTGTGTGGGGCAGTTTGCACGTCACGCACGGCCATTTGGTGCAGGCGTCGAGGAAGCAAGGGCAATAAAGTAAATCATTGTATTCCCGCGCGCTTTAGTCTTTTTTTTATTTGTTTGTAATAATCTTTGTCAGAGTCTATTTTTCCAGTAAGTTCTTTAGACTCTATTTTCATTCTGAGTGTTGCCATAAGAATTATTAATCAGAACCTATATTTAGACATTGTGGTGGCGGGAAGAATTCATTGAGCTTCTCTAAGAGTCACTTGTTTCCTTGCATTTCAAATAGCATCCTTCTTGGCTTCCGTAGCATCGTCTTGTTTTTTTGTCGTTGCCTTGCGCTCGGTGCAGGCACAAGCTAAATCCCGTGTCGCATTTTTGCAGGCATTCTGGACTTGCTTCTGGTTTTAGTATTTCTGGATATTGTTCTTGCAGTATTTGTTGTTCTGTTTCTTCTGGCTGTTGTGGTTCTTGTGGTTGTATCTGTTGTTCTTGTAGTAATTGTTGTTCTTCTGGTGTTGGCGTGTAGTCAAAACTCGGGAACAAAATCTCATCGCTTGTTTGCCGCCCCAGAATGTTGTTTTGTGCTTGAAGCATGATTATTAATGAAAACACTGAAATCACGCCTAATGCTAATAGTTGGTTTGTTGTTTTCATTTATTTCTTCCAGATTACCTCTGCTTTTTTGTGGATTCTGCTTATGCGGTGTATTGGTATGAATATTTCGTGACCTTTGTGTTGTGTGATGAGAAGATTGTGTTCTATGCGCATAATATTTTCCGGGAGTATTTTGTGGTGGTGTTTGCCGACTTCGTCATAGTAGTGTATGCTGTATCCTTCTTCTTTTTTTGTTGTAGTGATGTGGTGTAATAGTTTTATTATTTTGTTGGTGCGTTGTCCGAATGGGTCAAATTCTTTGTAAATGTAGCCTGTGAGGGTTAGAATTAGTAATCCTAAGAAGAATGATACAAATCCGTTCATGACAATTGGTGTTATATCTGCTATTGCCCATATGCCTCTCCAGAAGAGTATTATGCCTGCTGCGTAGACGAGTGACATGAGGAATTGTTTGTCTGTTTCGCTTAGTGGCATTACTTCACCATTATTCCGTCTATTTCTTTGAGGATTTCTTTTGCATAATCAAGTTTTTGTTTGCTGTGTGCGTAGATTGTGAATAATGGTTCTCCTTTTGTTACTTTGTTGCCTTTGTGTTTGTGTAGGTCAATGCCTGCACCTGTATCAATTGGAGCTCCCGCTATTCGTGCTATTTTTGATATTGAAATGTTGTCAATGTGGCGCAGTGTTCCTGTTTTTTGTGAGCAATAAACAAATGTGTGTTCTCCGAGTGGAATTTTTTCTGGGTGTGTTATTTTGCCGTTTTGTGCTTTGATGATTGCCATCATTTTTTCGTGTGCTGCGCCGCTGTTGAGCATGCATTCTGCCATGTGGCATCCTTTGCTTTGTGGTGCTTTGCCTGCGAGTTCTAATGCTTTTCCTGCCATGAGGATTGATTTTTTTCTTAGGTCTTGTGGTGCTCTTTTGTCGTTGTGCAGCACCCATAGGCAGTCTCTTGCTTCGAGTGCTGGGCCTATGCCGTTGCCGATTGGCTGGCTGCCATCTGTTATGATTGTGCGGACGTTTATGCTAAGTTCTTTCCCTAATTGTTGGAAGTGATTTTTTAGATGGGCTGCTTTTTTGATTGTTGCAATTTTTGTTCCTGCGCCCATTGGTAAATCCAATAATAAGTGTGTTGTTGAGACGCTTGCTTTTTTTGCCATGATTGATGCCAGCATTTGTCCTTCTGCGTCAATGCTTAGTGGGTGTTCTATTTTGATGATTTTGTCGTCTGCTGGTGCTAAATTGACAGAGCCTCCCCAGACGATGAATGCACCTACTGTGTTTAAAATTTGTTTTAGTTTGCTGACTGGGAGTGTTACATCGCACAAAACTTCCATTGTGTCTGCTGTGCCTGCTGGTGATGTTATTGCGCGCGAGCTTGTTTTTGGCACTGTGAGCCCTGCTGCTGCAAGGATTGGGACTACTATCATTGTTGTTCTGTTGCCCGGCACCCCGCCTACGCAGTGGATGTCTACGACTGGTTTTTTTTTGATGTTGAGGACTGAGCCTGTTTGTGTCATTGCTTTTGTGAGTGCAATTATTTCTTTGTTGGTTGTGCCTTTTGTGTAGTTTGCAGTTATGTAACTTGTGAGTTCAATGTCTGTTAGTTTGTTTTTTACAATGTCGCTGATGATTTCGTGTATTTCTGTATAGTTTAGTTCTTTGCCTTCGAGTTTTTTGCGGATGTATTGTGTTGAGACTGGTTTTTTGTCGAGTGATATGTCTACTATGTCGTTGTGTTTTGCGTTGAGCGCGTCGAGCACTTCTTCAAACAGGCCTATGTGTCCTTGTGGCACTGCTTTTTTGCTTTCTGCAATGTCTAATACTGCTGTTGTTTTTTTTGTGCCTTTGCTGACTATTATTCTGTCTTCGTGGTGCAGGTCGAAAAGCGCTGCGTCTTTCTGGTTGAGAATTATTACCTGCACATCGCCTGTTGCAATGTCCATGTCTTTGACTTTGAGTCTCATTTTTGTTATATACCTCCAAAGTCAAAGGCTTGAAAAATTCGCAATTTTTCATTGTCTTTGACTCTAAGTCTCATAATTCACCCATGTATTTTTAGAGTCAAAGATTTAAAAAATCTTGATTTTTTATTGTCTTTGACTTTGAGTCTCATTTTAAAAAACCTTTACCGCACGCCACATCGGCGCTGGTGAGGCAGGGGTTGCTCCATCCGGGATGCCGAACAAGGACATTGAGCGCAGCGAAAATGTCCGACAGCGCCATTGTTGTGGCGTGTGGCCAGTAAACAGGAACTGTTCGTGTTTATTATTTCTTTTCTCATACTAAACCTAATTCTTCGCGTTCTTCTTCGTAGATGTCTATGCTTGCGCTGAAGATTGCAAGAATTAATGGTCCGATGATGAAGCCTATCATGCCGAATATTGCTAGTCCTCCGAGTGCGCCAAACATGATGAGGACTGGATGGACTCCTGATTTCTCTCCTATGATGCGTGGCTTGAGTATGTTGTCTATTGTTCCTACGATTAGCAGGCTGTAAAAGAATAGTCCTATTGCTTGCCAGACGACAAAATTGCTTTGCAACGTTAGTCCTTCTCCTAATAATAGTAGTGATGCTGGCAGCCAGATTATTGCTGTTCCGACTATTGGGATTAGTGCAGTTATTGTCATGACAACTCCCCATGTGATTGGTGAGGCTATTCCGAAAATGTAAAAGCCTAATGCTCCGAGTGCGCCTTGGACTATTGCTACAATAAGTGAGCCGTACAGGACTGCGTATGTTGTGTCTTTGAGTTTGTTGAATATGTGTTCTTGGTGTTTTTTCCTTAATGGCAACAATCGTTTTACTTTTTCTGTGAGCGCGTCACCGTCTTTTAGCAGGTAAAATATGACAAAGAATGTTATGAAAATATTTAGCAGGATTTTTGGGAGTGACAAGAACAAGTCTGATGTTTTTTCTATTGCGTATGTTGTTACTCTGCTTAATATTTCCTGTAATTGTGGTTTTGTTTCAGGGTCTGTGACAAATCTTTTTATGCTTCCTGAGATTGTGCAAAGCATGCTTGTTTTTGCTCTGCAGTCAACATCGATTAGTTCTCCTGACAGTATTTTTTGTTTTGCGCGAATGTAAGAATAGCGTGCTTCTGGCGCGACGTTGTCTATGATGAGAATTAATGGCGCCAGTATGAGCATTATGATGAAAAGTGCGATGATGAATGAGCATAGGTTTGGGCTTTTTAGGCGCTTGTTCAGCCAATGGTATGCTGGCAGCGTGACGTAACTTATGACTATGCCTGCGAGTAATGCGTTGAGGAACGGTTGCACGACGCTAAAGCTGAGATACGTTAGTATAACAACTAAAAGTAGTATTAAGTATG
>JACQMU010000127.1 GCA_016203425.1 Candidatus Woesearchaeota archaeon | reverse complement strand
CGGCCATCGGAAAAGAATTGTGGCAAAAAGCTTTCTGACAAAAAGAGAAGCATTTGGATTAATGGGGTTTTTTAGGAAGATTCCACAGTTCGCAGGCTCACAGCGGAATCTTAACAAATGATCATAGGACATTCTTGCGTGTATTCTGAATACAATCCAATACGTTTATAATACCGTTAACATTTTGAGGTTGCGATGGCAAATCTTGTGCTGGCTGAAAGGATAACTGCAGAAGAATCACGCATTTTTCTTCTTTCCGAGAGCAGATTGAAACAGGAAATTGCAGAACAACAATCATGTAAAGAACATTTTGAGTCTGTTAAGCGTGGCTTTGTTTGGAGAAGACACGACAACACTATCGACATCCCCATTGATGCATTCAATACTGGTTATTTGCGTACAACACATCCAAACAAAAATTATGCGTTTATCCCAATTATCAGTATAGAAAGTGTTCTTGGTGTAAGCATGAAAAAAGATATAACTGCTATTTTGCAAAAACTAAATATTAGCGGAGAAGAAGAGAATAATTTTGCAGAAATGCATTTGAAAACCGCATTTGAAAAAGTTCTTGGTTACAAAACAGTTTCAGGTGACATTTATTTTGTGCAATTTACGTGTACAGATAAAAGATACAGTAAAAAATGTGAAACCCTGAAGACAGAATCAATCCTGTTTCTTAGCTATCCTGATGCACCACCATTCATTGACGAAAAAGGATTAATTTGTTGTAATAATGGTGTTCACATTCCTCGAAACCTCTATGGCTCTGAAGAAATTCCATTACACGATTTGCATTACAATCAGGATGAGCGACGTGACATTGCCCTGAAAGGGGAGCTTACAATAAAACATGTCGGTACTCTTACTATGTGTCAGAATGCATTCCATAAATTCTCAATGCATGAAAACTTTTGGTGGGCGCAATTAGGATTACTTTACGACAAAGGGTATGAAAAAGATAGAACACACCTATTTTAGTTATTCTTTTTCGACTCAACCCATTGCTTAACAACAGCACTTGATTTTGGAGACGCTTTTGGGCCAAGCCTGTAATATATCTTTTCAGCATGACTACCCCAAGAAAAGTCACCCTCAACACGCTTCACTTCATCAACTTCAAACTCACCAATTCTTGAACCAACCCTTAAGTGATAATACACAACTTCACGAGTGCACGGCGCAAACAATTCACAATACCACTTATGCAATTCATAACCATACGCCTTGCCAACAACAGCAAGAAGCTCTACAATATTCTGCCTCACTAAAGAACCAACAGGACGGCCACGACGCTTCGTCAATAAACCACCAGCTAAAGTAGGTGGCGTTAAGTGATAACGGTTATTGTGTTTCATAGTCAGTGGTTTTTTGACGTGCTCGGAAATTGCTTGACGTTATCTACAAACTGAAGTAAGTGGTGTTCGCCCATAGCAATTTCCGACACATAAACACAGCAAGTTTAACAGTGTATAAAAGATTTTCTGCCATAATGTTTAAATAGTATTATGCACTAAAATTTATTTTATGAGAATGTCTAAAGAAGAACGTGCACATCTCCACTTCCATTTCGACAGAGAACGAACATACTTATCAAACGAACGAACAATGCTTTCCTATGTCAGAACATGCTTTTCACTCATATTTGCCGGCGTTGCAATGTTCAAATTCTTTGAAATGCACACTACCAATCTTTTTATTGCATACACACTCGTAATACTCGGTGTTTTTGTCGGCATTGTCGGGCTTGGATTATTTTTTTACAGACGAAAAACATACGACCACATAACAGATAATTAGCGCTTTTTCTCAACTTTAGAAATAACAATTAACGTTCTTAATAATGCATCAGGACTCAAAGAAATGCTGTCAATGCCGCACTTCACCAAAAACTCAGCAAACTCAGGATACGTACTTGGAGCATCACCACAAATACCAATCTTACGCTTTTTCTTTTTAGCAACAGTAATAACATGATTAATCATCCACTTCACAGCAGCATTACGCTCATCAAAAACATCAGCAACCAAAGCACTGTCACGGTCAATGCCTAACGTTAATTGTGTGAGGTCATTAGAACCTATCGAAAACCCATCAAAGATTTTAGAGAATTCTTCTGCTAAAATAACATTAGAAGGAACTTCACACATTACGTACACTTCCAAATTATTTTTGCCACGCACCAAACCATTCTCAGCCATAACAGACAAAACTTTTTTGCCCTCATCAACCGTCCTGCACATGGGAATCATTAATTTAACATTAGTCAAGCCCATTTCATCACGAACACGCTTCATTGCCCTGCATTCAAGTGCAAACCCATCCTTGTAACCAGGCTTGTAATATCTTGAAGCACCACGCCAGCCAATCATAGGATTTTCTTCCTTTGGCTCAAACTGATGGCCGCCAATCAAGTTTGCGTACTCATTAGACTTAAAATCAGACATTCGTACAATAACATCCTTAGGATAAAATGCAGCACCAATGGTAGACACACCCTGCGCAAGCTTGTCAACAAAAAACTCTGCCTTGTTAGCATACCCTTTGGTTAATTCTTCTATCTTTTTCTTCACATCAACAGGCATCTTGCTAAAATGCAACAAAGCCAAGGGGTGCACACTGAT
>JACQMU010000116.1 GCA_016203425.1 Candidatus Woesearchaeota archaeon | reverse complement strand
TTCGCACAAAATGAATTAGCAATCAAAAGAAACATCACCACACACGCGCTTTCAGCATTCTTTCCATTCACAAGCCCATTCTTAATTCTCGAAAAAGGGGGCGTATTCCTCGGCTTGAACAAAAATAAGCTACCAATCATCAAAGACATATTCTCATTAGCAAACGCCAACGGTGCAATACTTGCAACCTCAGGAAGCGGCAAATCATACGCGGCCAAATTAATCATTGCGCGCTATTTAATGAACGGTACTAAAATTATCGTTATCGACCCACAATGCGAGTACATCAAACTCACCGAAAAATACGGCGGAAGCGTAATCACGATTTCACGCGAAAGCAAAACAATCATCAACCCAATGGATTTATTAGGACACTCCTACGCAGAAAAACGATTAACACTAATCGATTTGTTCAGCATAATGTTCGGTGGCTTAAGCGAAATACAAAAAGCAATACTTGACAGAGCCATAAGCATTACGTACGACAAAAGAGGATTCACACAACAACTGTATGCTGACAAAACACCGCCAACAATCGAAGACCTGTACAACGAATTAGAGAGAATGTCAAAAGAATCAAGCGTGTACGAAAAAACCACGTACATCGCATTATTGAACAGGTTAAGAATGTATGTTGATGGCGTTTTTAGTTTTTTGAACAAGCAAACAGAACTTAAGATTAATAATAATTTTGTCACATTCAACATCGGGCAAATGCCTAAACAAGTCAAGCCTGTAATGATGTTTTTGATTCTAGATTACGTGTATTCAGTAATGAAGCAAGACAATCAAAGAAAATTATTAGTCATTGATGAAGCATGGACTTTATTACAAAATACAGGTGAAGAAGGATACGTCTTTGAAGTAGTCAAAACTTGCAGAAAATTCAATCTCGGCTTATTGTTGATTACTCAAGACGTTGCAGACCTTCTGAACAGCAAAGCAGGAAGAGCAGTCCTTGCGAATAGCAGTTATACCATTCTTTTGCGACAAAAACCAGCAATAATCGACACAATCACAGACGTTTTTCACTTAAGCTTTGCAGAAAAAGAACAATTACTCACGGCAAACGTGGGGGAAGGACTGATAATGATGGAAAACGACCACCAAGAAATAAAAATAATAGCAAGCCCAGAAGAACACAACCTGATAACAACAAACCCAGATGAGCTTATAGCTCTGCAAGCAAACATTCCACCAAACACACCTGTTGCTAAACGAGAAATGCTGATAAACCTCGACTTAAGCAAAGGATTCCACAAAAAAAGCGTTCTCGCACCAGAAGAAATCGAATACCTCTTAAAAAACGATTACAAAGAAAGCAAACACGTCCCACTACGCTCAAACACACACTCTGTTTATTTAGTTAAAAAAATAGGTTGGCACTCAAACGAACACACCTTCTTGTTACACGCAATCTACGAAGAAATATTACGCCACACCAACAACGTCAAAACAGACGAAACAGCACGAGTAGACGGCATAAACCCAGACATAATCTTCACTAACGAACAAGGAGAACAAATAGCATTAGAAATAGAAACAGGAAGCAACCTCAAATACCACAAACAATACCTCATACGCAAAACAGAACTCTTAACAAAACAATACGGCAACAAGTGGCACTTCATCCTAACTGACGCAACGTGGCGAAAAAGATACACCAATACTTTCGGTGGCTTCATAATTCTACGCTACCACATACCACGCTTCTTGAAACAACAATTTCCAAGCTGGGAAACACAAGATAATGCAACAAACCTCCGCCTAACGAAAAATATAGACGACAAAAACAACCAACACGACCACGTCAAAAAATCGTCAGGCGAATCAACCAACCCAGAAAACCTTGCTGTGCAGAGCATGACACCATGAAATGCCCACAAAACGGAGGTAAAACTACGAACAACAAACAAACCCTAAAACCTAATATTAATAGAAAATGCAGACACTGTGGCGACATATTAGAACAAGGCGACGACATACTCTGCGTACCTTGCAGCGGAGGATGGAAATGAACTGCTCAGAATGCTGTTGTTACATAAACCGATTTGATTATGAAGAATAGAGATGTCCGAATTGCGTTACTAATGCAAAATCATAAAACTGGCGAAGTCAGGTTTTAAAAATAATTTATTGTTCAATCGGCAGATGTTAAGTGTCGGCGGTTAAGAATTTGGATGTTTTTAGCTTATCTGTTTTTGCCCATATTCTAGAACTTTAACGTCATCTGGTGCTATAAACTTCTTTTTCTTAATATAAACAAGTGTCTTTTCGGGGTCTTCTGTGATTATTTCTTTTACATGATGTGATTCAAGTGCTAGTTGTTCAGAATTGAAAATTTTTTGTATATAATTGAATTGATTAGCATTTTTGATAGCACTCTTGAATGCTGTAACGGGAACACTCGAGTCGGAAGGATACACTTTTTCAAGATCTGAAGCTGATATTGCTTTCCAATAACCATAATCCTGTTTGTTAAATAATCTGAATTTGTTAAGAGGTTTTATTTTTATAAGAGATA
>JACQMU010000120.1 GCA_016203425.1 Candidatus Woesearchaeota archaeon | reverse complement strand
TCTCTGCCTTCTTCTGTGTAGACGTCTGCTTCTTTTTCGCCAAGATGAATTTTGAGTTCGTGGTCTTCGTGGCTGCCTGGTTGTTCTTCTGGTTCTAAGAACTCGTCTTGTTCTGCAGTGATTTCTTGCCGTGAAAGAGTTCCTTCGAAGATTGTTCTTTTTTTTTCTGCTTTTGTCTTTTTCGGCATACTTGGAACAACCATTGATTAGTATTTAAATTTTATTGTTCCTAGACTTTTGCAAATTTCATATACAAAACACAAAAGTCTAGGAATTTGGAGTTTTGCACTATAAATCAGATATAAAACGCAAAACTCCATTGTTCGCACAATCCTGTGGGCAATTGCACTGTGTTTCTGTTTCTTTGTCGCAGATGTCATTGCCGCATGGCGCACACACTGTTGGAAGCACCATTTGTGCAATGCTTTCAGCGCAGGTGCCGTCATTTGTGTGCATGAATTGGTCTTTTCTGAGAATTCGTTTTAGGCCTTGTTGTTCGCAAGTGTCTTTTATTACTTGTGAAACACACTGGTGGTTTGTGCACGAGACAACTGTTTTAGGTATGTCTGTCAGTGAGCATGTTGGTATCATGAAGCAGGTTTGTTTGTAACATTCATAATCATTATTGCAGGCTTCGCTTGTTGTTTTTGATTGTTGCCAGTGTTTGTTTTCGTTGCAGAAAAAGTTGTTATTGTCTGTTTTTGTTCCTGTAACGCACGTGTTAGCTGCGCACGTTCCAATGTTTGCTTTGTAATGATTGCACACCCCTGAACTGCAATCATTGTGTTCTTGGCATTGTTTTTCTATAGGCTTATACTCTTTTTGAGTGCACGCCGTGAGTACTGCGAACAAGATGATTAAAGAAATTAATGTCGCGCGCATGTACTGGTTAGTTCTCTAAGGTTTAAATAACTTGCTTCTTGTTGTCGACTGAATCATAACCTTTTTAAATCACAGCATAACTATGGGTGGTTACTATGGAAGCAAAGATTGTTTGTAATTCGTGCAAGAATGTGTTGGCTAATCAGTCAGGCACTGCCAAGTTTTTGTGCCCGCAATGTGGGAAAGTTGAGATTGTTCGTTGCGCGCATTGCCGCAAGATTGCTGCAAAGTATGTGTGTGCAGAATGTAATTTTGAAGGTCCTAATTGACATGGCAAAGGTTGTTGTTACGCTTGATATAATGCCTGATAGCCCTGATGTTAATCTTGAAGAATTGCAAAAATTGGCTGAAAAAAAGATTGTTGCGTTTGGTGGTGGTGTTGGTAAGGTGCTTGTTGAGCCTGTTGCTTTTGGCCTTAACAAGCTGAAATTGTTTTTTGTAATGGATGAAGCAAAGGGCAGTACTGAGTCTTTGGAAAATGATTTGTCTGCTTTAACTGGTGTTAGTTCTGTTGTTGTTTCTGATGTGCGGAGGGCGATTGGTTAAATGGTTAACTTGTGGAAGAAGTTAAAGCCTGTTGTGTCTGGTTTGTTTGTTATTGCAGTGATTGTTGGGCTGATACTTTTGTTTGTGCCAAAAGAAAAGCGTTTGCCGCGCCAATTTTATGAGGAAAACCTTACCAGGGAACTTCCTTCTGATGGTATTCATCCTGGTGATCTTGTCGTGATTAATTATGTGATTTCTGTTCCTTCTGAGGGTGAGCGTGTTGTTGATACTAATGATGGTGCTGTTGCAAAAGAGTTTGGGCTTAAGAATTTTGTGGATGGTCCTTCAAGGATTATTGTTGGCAAGAGTGGGAAGGTTAAGGGTTTTGATGATGCATTGCTTGGCATAAGGGTTGGTGATAGTAAAGAAATCTGGATTCCGCCAAGTGAGCCTGTAACAAGATATGCGCTTAACAAGACACGTGAGTTTGCGCGTACTCAGCCTATCTTGCTTAGGCAGTCTTTTCCTTTGAGGTCTTTTGAGAAATTGTTTGGCAGAAAGCCATTGTTGAATTCTGTTGTAACTACTGATTTGTTTCCTTGGCCGTACAAAATTTTTAATGTTTCTGATGTTGCTGTTGCTGCAGAGGCAATTGTTAAAGAGGGTCAGGAGTTTGTTTTGCCTGGTTTTGAGTGGAAGTCTAAAGTGCTGTCTGTACGTGGTGTTGATTTTGTTGTTATTCATAATCCTAAGGATGGCCAGATTGTTAAGACTGTGCTTGGTCCTGCAACAATGTCTACAGATGAGGGTAAATTATGGATGACCTACACAGTATCAGAGGGACAGTTGGTTAATTATTCCCGTGAAATTGCAGGGATTAAAACAACTCACGTGTTTAAAGCGATTAATGTCACAGGTCAAAAGATTATTCTTGAGCGTTATGACAATCCTGCGGAAAAAACATTGAGATTAAAGGTTTCTTTGCTTGAGCGCGTGCCTGCTGAGGATGTGGTTAAGAAGCGTGCTTGATGCGTTTGTTTTTATTGCATCGCCTGCAAAATGTGTTTGTGTTGCCACAAATTTTCTTTTTGTGAGTTCTTTTATGATTGTTTCTTTTTTTGCAACAGGCACTCCTGCAATGCTTGCCAGTTTTGGTAGTGAATAAAATCCTGTAATGTTTGTTTTTGATTCTTCAAGGATTGTTTGTAAGAATGTTGTATACTGTTTTTGTTTGAGCATTTTTGTAACAAGTTCTGTGTTCCACAATCTTCCAGCCCATAACGGCCCTGCAACCGCACTTTCTTTTTTGCAGCAATTGCTGTTATTTTGTTTTGAAATGGTTGTTTGCCTGCATTTTGTGCAGAATAATAAATACTGGTGTTGTGCAAGGATGTTGTCAACTGCTTTTTTGCCTTTGATGCACTCAAAATAAATTCTGTAGTAGTGTTCTGTTGCGTGTGAAAATATTGGTTGTAGTGCTTTGTCATGCTGTGCTCCAACCAATTGTGCTTTGCGCACCAGTATTCTTATTCCAACTTCGTGCATTATTTCGTTTTTGAGTGGTGTTGCCCAGTATTTTCTTTGGCATGCTTTTGGGTGTGTTCCTGCAAGTGCTGAAGTGTCTGTTGCCGTGACTGCAAGTATGCCGTTGCGTGACAATCGTTTTATTGCTGCATCTAAATAGTGATTTGGCGAGCCAAATGGGTCTATGTCTATGTAGTCAAATCCTTCAGAATTAAGCAGAAAAAGTGATGCATCTTGAGTGTGAGTGCTTATTTTTTTCTTTGGCAGCTTGTTGAGCTTGATTAATGACTGCATTGTTTTTTTGAAGTTTTTGTTGTTGTCGTTGAACGCAACTTGTTCAACAATTGATGCTGGCAGTTCTTTGAGAAATCGTGCTCCGCGTATTCCAGTTCCTGCTAACGGATCAGCAATTCGCAAGTGTTTTTTGTTGAGTGCTTTGAGCAAAATTATTGCAATGTCTCTATTGAATTTCATTACTGGGTTGTAAAATGTTTCCATTGCTTTGGAAACAATCTTAACTTTTGGAACCTTAACTGTTGCTTTGCCTTCAGTGATAGTTTGATACTGAATCCGTTGTTGTAAAATAGCTTTGTTTTTATAACCTTCCACAAGATTTATAATAACCCATTATTCATTTGTTAAAATGCCGTCTCAAGTCCATGCATTGCACATTCTTGTTAAGTCTGAAGATGAAGCTTTTCAAGTTCTTTATGATGTGAATCATGGTGGGGATTTTGGTGAGGTTGCTAAACAAAAATCTTTGTGTCCTTCTGGAAAAAAAGGTGGTGATTTGGGCTGGTTTGGCCGTGGCCAAATGGTACGAGAATTTGAGACTGCTGCATTCAACTTAAATCCAAATGAAGTTTCTAAGCCGGTCAAAACTCAATTCGGCTGGCACATCATTAAAGTTGTTGAAGTGAAATAATGGTCTATAAGCCAAAAACTGCTCAGAATGTTGAAATTTATTTTGGCCCTAAATATCATAACAATTTTAGAACTGCACGCAGATTAATCAGTGATGCGGTTATTTCTTGTTTTGTTCCAATGGGTTGTCGTACAGATGGGTGTAGTTGTGATGTTTTGTATGGTCAATTTTTTGATGGTGATGAACGCGCAGTAATGTTGGCTAAAGAAATAAATAAAATTGGTGGTTTGTGTGCAAAGGTTGTTGATGTGAAGCCGGAGTAATCTTTATATACATTATTCATTCTATTTGTTGAATGCCTAAAAAAAAGTTTTATATTACTACTGCTATTCCTTATGTTAATGC
>JACQMU010000122.1 GCA_016203425.1 Candidatus Woesearchaeota archaeon | reverse complement strand
CAACATTATCCTCATCCAAATCAATGCCAGTATCATCCCTGAACTTTTTGACAATGAAATTTATGACTGCATTGTCCATGTCAGTGCCGCCAAGCTGGGTGTCACCAGAGGTTGCCTTAACTTCAAAAACACCGTCGCCAAATTCCATAATCGTAACGTCCAAAGTTCCGCCGCCCAAATCAAAAACCAGAATGCGCTGTTCCTTACTGCCCTTATCAAGACCGTATGCCAGCGAAGCTGCTGTCGGCTCATTAACAATTCGCACAACTTCCAAGCCAGCAATTGTTCCTGCATATTTGGTTGCCTGACGCTGGTTGTCATCAAAATAAGCAGGAACTGTAATTACAGCTTTATCAACTTTTTCTCCTAAAAAAGACTCTGCATCACGCTTAATCTTTTGCAAAATAAACGCAGAAATCTGTTGCGGCGTGTATTCTTTGCCGTGTATATCATACTTAAAATTCGTACCCATCTTGCGCTTGGCAGCCATCACAGTGCCTTCAGGATTAGAAACAGCCTGACGCTTTGCAGGCTCGCCAACAATAACCTGCCCATCTTTGGTAAATGCAACCACTGACGGAAATGCCTTTCCATACAAAGAAGCACCCTCAGCACTTGGAACAATCTTAGGCTTGCCTGCCTCGAGCACGGAAGCTGCTGAATTAGATGTTCCCAAATCAATACCAATAATTTTTGCCATTAAGCACCACTCTCCTTAGGTTTTTCTGTTTTTGTTGTTTGTTTGCTAATAATCACTTTTGAAAATCTTATTGCGCGACTGCCGAGCAAATATCCTTTCTGCAATTCCTCAACAACAGTATTTTCAGGGCAATCATCACGGTTAATGCACGTGACTACCTCGTGAACAAACGGGTCAAACTTCTGGCCTTTTGCATCAATCTGCTTCAAGCCCTCTGTTGCAAGCGTGTTGTGAAAACCCTGCGCAACCATTGCAATACCATTAACTATTGCTTCATCAGCGCCAGATTTCTTTAATTGCTCAAGCGCGCGATCAACATCATCAACAACAATCAACAATTTTTTAATCAAATTTTCATTTGCGAAAGTTATGAATTCTTGACGTTCCTTATCTGCGCGCTTCAAGTAATTCTCAAACTCAGCCTGCAAACGCTTAAGCTGGTTTGTGTAATCTGCAATAACTGCATCTTTCTGAAGCAATTGTTCTTTAACAGCAACGACATCGCTGCCATTTTTTTTCTGTGTGGGTTCTTTCTTCTGTTCCGGCTGACTCATTTATACCACTCTGTCGATTTAAGGTCGACGGAAACTACGTTAATAGCCACCAATATATAAATCTTGTGGTCTATTTAGAAAAGTTTATAAGCAAACCACACTTACCTGCCAACAAAACGTTAAATGAACACAGAGGAACACAGAGGAACACGGAGGAACACAAATGGCAAAGCAGGAAGAAAGAATACAAAAAGGCGTAATATATGTGAGCGACGGAGACCCATTTTTTGCACATGAACTAACAGTAAATTTCACGCCAACACAATTCATGCTCGACTTCAAATGCATAACACCAAGAAGCGACCCAAGAAGCAAAGAAGGAGCATCATTCTTCCTCAAACACAACGTCATCATGATAGAGCCATGGCACGCAAAACGCGTTGCAGAAGTATTAGGAGCTGTTGTAAAAAAATACGAAGAAGAATTTGGCACAATAATCAAACCAAAAGCACTCGACAAAGCAGAGAAAAAACAAAAAAGCATAATGGCAGCACAAAACGCAGTCAAGCAAGAAACACCAAACTATTTCGGATAAACATGACCTACATCCATCAAAGAATAACCATTATTCAAATACGAAAACCTGCGCAACGAACAATCAATGATGAACTACAATGGCTAGGAACATCATTAGGACTGTTTACAGAGCGCGACAGAGACAGAAGCTGCTTCCGCATTTTTTTAGAGCTATTAAAAGCAGCAAAAGCACGACAACTGCTATCCAGCGATGACTTAGCAGAAAAACTACAATTAAGCAGAGGAACAGTCGTACACCACCTGCACAAACTACTCAACGCAGGAATTGTTGTAGCCGAAGGAAAACGATATTTGTTGAGACAAGACAGACTAGAAATGTTAGTAGAAGAAATCAGAAAAGACTTGTGGCGAACATGCGAAGACATGCTAAAGATGGCAAGAGCAATAGACGAAACACTGCACGCGTGATACAAACATATTTAAAACATTAATTATTTCTTCAGACTATGGAACCACTAAAGCCAGAAGAAATAGCTCGAATGCTGAAATATGGAACACGAGCAGAAGTTAATGAGTATGAACAATTGCTTGCACAAAGATTTCAACAAGACCCTTGTGAGCAGTTAACGCCAGAACAACAAGCAATCAACGATGTCGACGAACAAAGGCTTGAAGAACTTGCGCACAAATTTTATCCTGACAGAAAAACACTTAAAGATATAGTAGAGACGATACTCGGACAAACACCATTATACTGTGCGTTGATAAGACTGCCAAGCTTTGGAAAAATGCCTTCAACAGAAAACTACAGCATAGGACCAAAAACAAATTATACTCCTAACAAAGAATCGCGAACAGCAATAGGCGTTTCACCAGATGCAGTTGAAATAATACTTAAAGATGTTAAAATTGACGATAAACAAACAAAACTTAATGGGCGCTCGTGCTATGATTTTAAAGCGACAAAAGTCAAAAGAGAAAATGGAAAGGTAAAACTTGAAGGCAAACTTGAACGAGCTTACGACTTTGGCTTAGGACATCAAGGCAGAGATTATTCAGGAAGCACAATCTCAGGATATGTTGATAAAATTGAACAAGAAAAAGACAAGCCAAAAATAGAATTTCCAAAAATGCCTTTCTGAAACACAATAAATTTATACCACTAACTTATTTGCATTTTTGTGTACGAAATCTATACAGATAACAAAATAACAGAAAAACGGCTGGAACTATTAATTGAGAAGCGACATGATAT
>JACQMU010000121.1 GCA_016203425.1 Candidatus Woesearchaeota archaeon | reverse complement strand
GTAAAAAAGACTGCTGAGGAAGTGTATCACCGCCGTCAGGACAGCATGAAAAAAACATTGAAGGATATGCGTGCTGAAATCGAAGCAAAGCTCAAGCGTGGTGAAAAATTAAGAACTGAAGATTTGTTGGTTATGCAAAGTGGAAATGACTAAGTTCTAACAGGTATTATTGCCGCGTTACACTCTTGTCAAGAACCACCAGCTAAAGCAGGTGGCGTGAAGTGATAACGACACTGCAATGTGACAGCTTGTGGTTTCTTAACATGCTCAGAAACTACTCGTCCTTATCTACGAACTAAAGTGAGTAAAGTTAGTCGAGAGTAGTTTCCGACATTTAAAAAAATCATCCTGCCCAATTACTGTGCATGGTATTTGTTGTTCAGAAAGAATTTACTGCGTAAATTATTTAAACCCCTAAACTTTCAGAGTTTATTATGGAACATATCAAATTCAGAATTGTAATAGAACAAGATGAAGATGGACTGTTTGTGGCAGAATGTCCAACATTGCCTGGTTGTATTTCTCAAGGAACAACCCATGAAGAAGCGATTAGAAATATAAAAGATGCAATTCAGGGTTATGTGGCAAGTTTGAAGAAACATAATGAACCTATTCCGCCTTCGATACAAGAAGCAGTGGTTGAAGTTTGTGCCTAAACTACCAATTATTTCTGGAAAAGATACCGTAAAAGCACTATCAAAATTAGGGTACGAAATAGATCATCAAACCGGCAGTCATATTATTTTGAGGCAAAAACAAGAACCGCATAGAAGATTAACAGTTCCTAATCATAAAGAACTTTCAAAAGGAACTTTGCGAGCAATAATAAGAGAAGCAGGATTAAGCAGGGATGAATTTCTGAAACTTGTTTGATGAAAACTTATGCGCCTTTCACATACTCAACATATTTGCATCCACCACAGACCCATCTGTTTGAATGGTGTGCCATGAAGTGTCCTTGTCCGCATTTTGGGCAGCTTTTGTTTTTGCAGCTTACATCATTTCCTTTTTTTTCGTACAAATTCCAAATTCCTTTTTTTGCGCTTTTTTTGTCTGCCATGGTTTAGTCTCCGCCCCCGTGTTCGACATAAAATCTTTCATTTTCGTACATGCGTACTTTTTTGTCGATGGTGTTCCAAAGGTCAATAATTTTGTCGCCGTCATATGTCGCAATGTATGTTGTTGATTGCCAGACTTCGAGTCTGTATGTTTCTTGAGTGGGTTGTTGTGTTTTGTCGACTTTTTTTTCAAGTTTGGCAGTGAGATTGTTCTGCAATTGTGTAGAATAAACCTCTCGCAGATAAACAACTCTGTCTTGCGGCAGTACGTTTTGGTCTGAAGGAATTACTTTTCGTTCTTGAACTGCACGGAATTGTTGTGGTTGTATGCTGCGAAGTTGTGAGATTATTGTTTGTAAATCAATGTCCATGAATATCACTCTTTTACTTCTTCTCCTCAACTTTCTTTTCTTTTTTCGCTTTTATTTTTGGTTCAACGTTCTTTAGTTGTTCTGCAGTCTCGTAAACATATGCTGTAAATGTTGCTTCTTGTTTTCCAAATGATGTTAGAACTTGTTTGAGTGCAATAACGTCTTCTCCAACTTTTAGTGTTTTTGCTAATTCTTGTTTTATTTGTGGGTATGCTGGTGTTGCGCCTGTAAAGCTTATTGTTCCCAAGAATTCAGTTCTTTTCAAAAGTGGGTTTTCTGTTTTTGTTGTTATTGTTATGTCCATCTCAAGTCACTTTGATTGCGTATTCTGCTGATTTGTCTACGCCTATTTTTTTTGCTATGCCTGACTTTTTTGCGTCTATGATTGTCAGCCTTCCTTTCCAGTTTGTTGCGAATTGTGTTGTTTTACAGGTGGGGCACTCGTTTTCTTCTACGAACATTTTGCACGTTTTGCAGGCTTTTTTCTTGCTCATTTTTTCTTGTCTTTTGTTATTTTCTTTTCTTCTTTGGTCTTTTTCTCTTCGGTTGTTGCTGTTATTTTTTGTTCTGCTTCTTTTTCTTGTTCTATCCATTCAAGCTTGCCCAGTCCTGGTTGTCGCATTGTTAGCCCTATTTTTGGGTTTGTGACGTCTTTGAACGAGACTGCAATGATGCGTGCTCTGCAGATGTCTCCCACTTTTAGTGTTTTTTTTGAGTCTCTGCCAGTTAGGACTTTGTCTTTTGCAAAGCTGACAAAGTCGTCTATTGTTTGTGAGATGTGTATCATGCCGTCTATTGGCCCTAATGTAATGAATGCGCCGAAGTCTGCTATATCTTTTATTTTTCCGCTGACTACTTCTTGTTGTTCTGGCTTGAATGCGAGTAATTCAAATGTTGTTGTGTAATAGCTTGCTCCGTCGCCGAATATGACGTTCCCCTCACCGACATTGACTACATTTATGACGTCTACAACCACTCCTAATTCTGTGTCTATCATGCCGTCGTATTTTAGCTTGATGCTTTTTAAGAGTGCTTCGTTGAGGTCTAGTCCGAAATATTTGGGCGCAACTCGTATGTGGTCTTCAACTTGTATTTTGTAGAACATATTATTGGCTTGTTGATGAATGGTGTTTATAAAGCTAACTATTTAGCGCGGTAGTTGTGGCAGTTTGAGGTCGTCTGGCTTTCTTATTTCTTGTTTTGCTTCGTATATTGTGCCATCATTGTCTTTATCTATTATTGACCATCTTTTTTCTGATGAGTAATCAAAATCTATTCTGAATGGTTTTTCTTTGACTAAGTATTCTAATGAATATTTTTCTATTGGCTTGCCAAGCTCGTGTAGTTCAAGTTCTGTTGCTGTTCCTTTGATGTCAGTGACGGCATGGTCTTTGATTGAATCTGATGGTTTGTAGAATGCGACAATGCGCCCGTCAACGCCGCGATAAGCTTTTGCAATCCATTCTATTTTTCGTGGTTTTTTCTTGTAATGTTGTTCGTTTTGTTCTTCTTCATCGTTTTGAGCATCCTCGAGCTTAATGTGGACGCGATAATTATTGTTGAACTCGCTTTGTTTGTGGTCTGGCACTTCATTCTGCCATCCTTCTGCTTTTATTTCGTGTTGGGCAAATGGGTATTTTCCTGTTTCAATGATGTGGGCTTCTGTTGTTGTCTTGATGGTTGGCAGTGGTGGTACGTCGTTTTCTTGAAAGATGTATTCGATAACGTTTTGGTGGTGGCGTTGCAGGTCGCTTCCTATTGTGATGCCTGAAATTCCGCTGACAAAGTCTGGTTTGCCGAATCCTTTTTTGTCATCTTCTTTGTCTTTGTCTGCCACCAGTACGTCTAATGTTGAGGATGTTGCTGACTTGAATATTTTAATTGCGGGGAGTGTTTCTCGTGTGCCGTCTGTTCTGAGGCGGTATACTTCTATGTATGTTGGGTTTTTTTCAGTGTTGTCATCGAGATTATAGCTTATTATTTTTATGCGGCGATCTCGTTTTTTGAAGATGTATTCTTTGTTTGGGTCTTTCATTGGATAGTCTGGGTTTGGAATTCTTTCGTAAAATGCTATGTCTTGTGTTATGCTTTCGACGATGTTGCGTTCGTCAGCTATCTTGCCTGCGCGTCGCGCGTCTTGTACGTATTTTGCGTCGAAAACAAGTTCTTTTGCGCTGTCTGGCAAAAGTGCTGCGAGTGAATATGTCTCATCAGTTTGAATTTTGTGAAAGTCTTTTGTGATTTGTTTTGGCCTTAGTCCCATTAGGTCTCTGAATTCATTGTATAATTGTCTGTGTGCGAGTGTGTCGCGGATGTAAGTGACTGCAATTCTTTTTTTCTCAAGTACGTCTCGGAGCTTGAAATGGTCAAGATATTTTTCCCAGCGCAGTTCATTTTTGCGTGAGAGGGCATCATCCATGTCGTTGAGCATTCCGTTAAATGTGTCGAGCATGTCTGCAATGGTTATTCCACTGTAGTTGAACTTGTAGCGGTAGGTTGCTGTGCCTTGGTCTTCGTTAACGTCTTTAATTTCTTTTAGAAAGAGTGCTCGTTCGCCCATGACGACGCCGACGCGCGCTTGTTCTGGGCTGAAGTTTTTTTCTTTGAGGCGTTGTTCTAAAAGTGAATCGTATGTGACTGGAATGCCTAATCCTCCAATAATGATGTTTTGTTGTCGTGATGGTTCTTGCCCAAAAGTTAGCAGTGGGAATAATTGGTCAACGCCGTACGTTTGTTGCCGTGTGTTTCTGTTTCTTAATTCTTTGAGGACTTGTTCTGATGTTTCTTTTATGACTTCTTTGTTTTCTTCCATGAATTTTCGTGTTGCTTCAGGTCCGCCCAGTGATGTTGGTTCATAGTTTGCGTAAAAGAATATTTTGAATGCTGCTGTGCCGTCGCGGTGAAATTCGTTTACTGTTATCCAGTAATGCGGGCTTGCATAAAATTCTGGGAAGAATTCTTCGAGTGACTTTGTTTGGAATTTTTTTGCGATATCATTGACTACGTGCATTGTTTTTCTTAGTTTTTTGTAGCCTGCGCTTTCCTCGAAGCTTGTGCCTGGCATGATTGCAAAATCGCGCACGTTTTCAAATGCGAGGTCTGAATTAAAGCTAAATAGTGTGTCGCTTAATTGCCGTGGCACGTCAAGATACGGGTGGGATGTAATTTCAAGATAGTCCATGTTTGATATTTCTGCTAAATCTGCGTATAGTTCTGCATCGAAATAGAATACGAGTGGCATGCCTTGTAATTTTTCATTGGCGTGCATCATTTCGTGCATTAGGATTGTTGGTTTGCCGTTTATGTAGTCAAGTATGCGTGCTTTTGGGTCAATGCCGACAACGCCTACATTTAGGTAGGTTACGCCGAGAATTGAGCCTCCTCTTTGGCCTGTTGGAAGCACGCCGAAATAGTATTGTTGTGGGAGGAAGTCTTTTGCAGTAAGTGCTGGCGGCGGCACAAGAAGTGCGTCTCTGACTGTGATGCCGTCATATCCTGTTATTTGTTCATTTAGTATGTCTTCTAATTTTTTGTCAGCTGGCAGTTTTTTTGCTTTGCGAAGGTTGGCTTCAACTGTTTCAAGTATGCGTTTTGATGGTTCTTTGAATCGTTTTTCAAGAGTGAGGGCAGATTCTTCAATGTATGCTGCATGGTCTTGCACGACTGCCTGAAATTCTGGGTACGTTAGCCGTTGCATGCCGTTTGAAGTGTAGTGCACAACATGGTCTCCTTTGTTGACATAATTAACAAAGGTTAATGTAACATTTTTTCCGAGTATTGTTTGCTTTATTTGTATTGATTCATTAATTATTGGTGGCCGTTGTCGTGAATATGTGCCTTTTATTGAGTTGTAAACTCTTTCTTTTTCAAATAATTTTTTGACTGGGTCGTCAGGCACGTCTATGCCTTGTAG
The DNA here is from genome assembly GCA_016203425.1 of Candidatus Woesearchaeota archaeon. Lineage (GTDB taxonomy): Archaea > Nanobdellota > Nanobdellia > Woesearchaeales > ARS49 > JACQMU01. The sequence goes on along the minus strand of JACQMU010000121.1, from coordinate 8,452 downwards.
ATAGTGTGCTCGTGAAGACTGTACTGTTTCTTGTGCTCTTGCTTGTTGTTGTATTGCAGGAAACATTGATGCAGAGCCTGCGAGAATAGCTCCGGCTAAAATTCCTTGAAGTGTTTTTTCGCGGAGTTTGTGCAAAAGCCTCATTGCGCATAGGATAAAACCTTTGTCTGCTATATAAATTTTTGCACGTTTTTATGTCTGATTGGAATAACACTGCAGAATTTTGTCATGGTTGCACAATTATGAGATATTTTTTTTGCCGCACGACAATTAACGGGATTCTTTTCTTTTTTAGCATTTGTTTGAGTTCTGCATCAATGGTTGCAACAACAGTATCTTTGTTTGCTATTGAAAGTATTGCTTGGTCTGCTGTTTTTGCTTCAGTTGTTTTTGTAACATTGATGTTTTTTCTTTCAAGTATTGTTTGTGCAAGTTTTGATGCTTGTTTTTGTCGTGCTGTTCCTTTTGCACATAATGTTTTTAGTTCTTTGATAACAATGTCTGGTGCTGAAACAACATATTGTGTTGTGAATATTCTTTCAAATTCTGACAAATAATCTATTTTGAATTCTGCGCATGCTATGAGAAAGCTCGTGTCTAACAGGATTGTTGTTTTCATAGTGCAATTAAGATTATTTGATTTTGTTAAGTAAACAATTTTAGTGCCGCACGCCACCACAATGGCGCCTACGGTCATGACTGCTTCATGACCTACTCGCCACTCCGTAGGAGCCAACCCTCGGCTCGTCGGCGCCGACGTGGCGTGCGATGAGGCAGGGGTTGCTCCCTTCGGGATGCCGAATAGCGTTGCGAAGCAACGCGTCGCACCGCCCTTGTCGGCGCATGAAATGTATGCTTGTTAATTTTATTTAACTTATTTCCTTACTTTTAATATTTGTGGTGCTTGTATGATTGCGAATGCAAGTATGTTTGAGTAGAGCACAAACATTATTCCTATGCTTATGATTGGCTTAAGTTCTGCAAGTGGTATGCTTGTTGGTGGGAATGTTGCTAAAAACAAAAATAGTGCACATTGTGCTTCGCTTGCTGGCGCATAAAATGTCATGAGCTTGTTTTCTGTTTTTGAGAATGCGTGTTTTTTGTGGCTTATTCGTATCGCTACATATCTTATCACGATGTAACTTGAAAAGAGTGCTGCTGATAGTGTAATGAAATTTGGTGTTAACTGCAAGCGTGCTGTGCTTCCGAGGAGGATGACTGCAAGGATGCCTGCATAATTTGTTAGTTTGTGGTTGAGTTGCACAAATGGCTTGTGTGTTGTTGCAAATGCGTTCGTGAAAAATAGCCCGAATGCTGCTGTTGCAAGGATGCCGTGTCCCCAGAGTGTGCCAAGGGCAAATGCAATAAATGCTGTTGCTATGATAAGTGGTGGCACAAATGCTGTTTTTGTGTGCGTGAGGAGTTTTGCAAAGAGTATGCCTACAAAGACTCCTGTTGCAATGCTGGCAATGAATTTTATTGTCGTGAAGAGGAAAAAGTTGATGGTGTCTGATACAAAGATTGTTGTTACTGGGGGTATGAGCATGGCAATAACTATTGGAACTATCAGCGATATTGGTGTTGTCCAGAATGCCTCGAGCCTGATTAGTGCTTCGCTGTGTGGCAGGGTTTTTATGTTTGGCAGGAGTTCTGCTGAGACTCCAAGCAGTGCTGCTGCGAGGATGACGCTTGATATTGGTGTTATGTTTAGGAATGGCTTTGCCGTGAGAGATAGCCCGACAAAAATTAAGCTTGCAAATAAAACAATGAATGCCAGCGAGTGTGCTGCTGTTGTGTCTGTTGCTGACAGCTTGAGTCTTGCTGTACTTTCAAAGACGAGCAGGATGAATAGTATTAGAACAAGTGTTGAAAAAAAGTCACTTGGAAGCTGAATTGGCATTATTCTGTAAACTTCCGTAAGTAAGAAACCTGTAATTAGTGCGATAAGTGGTGTTGGGATTGTGAGTTTTTGTGCAATTTGTTTAACACAGTGCGTAATTGCAAGTAGTATTATTAATGAGAGAATAGGTTGTAATATGTTCATGATTTTCCCCTTTTTTAAATTATGTATGACCTCAACATTTATTAAGCTTGCTTTCGCAGGTAAGAAAAATGACAAAACTCGCATGGTTGTTTGACGTGGATGGCACGCTTGTTGATACTGTTGCTATTCATATTGCTGCTTACAGAAGAGCTTATGAAAGTGTTACTGGAAAAATTGTTCCTGACAAGATTATTGCAAGCCGTTTTGGCATGCCTGCGACAAAGGGTCATGAACTGGTTTTTGGCGCTGTTGGAATTTCTTGTGCGCAAAAAACAATTGATGATGTTGTTGCTCTCCACCAGCGTTTTTTTGCTGAAGAAGCTAAAAAGCACAAAATTGTTCCTTTGAATGGTGTTGTTAATTTTCTTACTGAATTGCAAAAACAAAATGCTTGTTTGGGTGTTGTTACTGGTAATTTTGAAGTTCCTGCAAGAAATATTTTGAAAAATGCTGGTTTGCTTGGTTTTTTCTCGGTAATAAGCTGTGATTCTGGGCATGATGACCGCAATTCTATTGTTAAGCGTGCAGTTTTGATTGCACAAAATAATTTTGGTTGTAAAAAAATTATTGTTGTTGGTGATACTCCGAGTGACATTCTGGCTGGCAAAGCTGCGAACGTTAGTACTGTGGCTGTTGCTACTGGTTCTTTTCCAATAAGCTCGTTGGAAAAAGAAAAGCCAGATGTTGCTGTAAAAAGTTTGAAGGAATATCCTGCTATAATGAAAGCTTTTTTATAGTAATAACACGTTAAAGCGTCATCATGTCTCCTAAAGAACTGCGCGGAATTCTTGTGAATGTTGTGAAAGAAATCACTCCTGAAAATGATGATGCCAGATTAAAGGCAGTTAATTACTTTTTGAGCCGTGCACGCAGTGAGGCTAAAAGGCTGAAAATTAAAGTAGTTCTTGTTTTGGGCGGTAGTTTTGCTAAGGATGTGTGGCTGAAGGATGATTATGATGTTGATGTGTTTTTGGCTTTTGATTTAAAGTACAAAAATACTGACCTCAGTGTTTTGTCTGAAAAAATTCTTTCTCCTTTTAAGCCGTTGAGGATTCATGGCAGTCGTGATTACTTTCAGGTGCGTGAAAAGATTTGTTTTGAAATTATTCCTGTGTTGAATATCAAAAAGGCTTCTGATGCTAAAAACGTGACTGATTTTTCTTTGTGGCATGTTGAATGGGTTAATAAGAAGAGTAAAAAGCTTAAGGATGATATTCGTCTTGCAAAAAAGTTTTGCAAGGCACAACATGTCTATGGTGCTGAGAGTTACATTCGTGGTTTTTCAGGCCACGTGCTTGATATTCTCGTGATTCATTACAAAGGTTTTGTTCCGTTGTTGAGAGCTGCTGCAAAATGGGTGCCGAAGGTTGTTGTTGATACTGAAAATCATTACAAGGGCAAAGCTTTGCAATTCATTAACAAGTCTAAGACTGAAAGTTCTTTAATTGTTGTCGACCCTGTTCAGCCTGGAAGAAATGCTTCTGCTGCTTTGAGTGATGAAAACTTTTTGAGGTTTGTTGGTGCTGCAAAGTCTTTTCTGAAAAATCCTTCTGAGAAATTTTTTGTTCAAATGCCTGTTGATGAAATTGCTTTGAAGAAAAAAGGCGTTGTTGTTAAAATTGTCATGGCGCCCGTTCTTGGTGTTGAGAATGTTGTTGGCGTGAAGCTTTTGAAGGCAGGTGAATTTATTAAAAAATCTCTTGAAGAATTTGGTGTTGTTGATGCTGTGTGGGAGTGGGATAAAAAGAATGCTGCTGTTTGGTGGTTTGTTGTTAAAAAGAGAGAATTGTCTGCTGAAATCCTTGTTGATGGCCCTCCATTGAAGCTTAAAGAGCATGTTGCGCATTTTAAGCAGGCTCATAAAAAAACAATTGTGAAAAAAAACAGGATTTATGCATTAGTTAAACGCCCCCACAATACTCTGCAGGGTGCTGTTCGTGCTGCTGTGCTGAATAATTATTTCAGGGAAAAAGTAAAGAGTGTTTCTATCGAATGAAAGCTGATGTTTTTAATGCTATTGTGGCGCACGTTGATGGTTTAAGCAGGAAACAGAGTAACTATGTTGTGCTTGATGGCGACGAAATTCCTATTGGTGAAAAATTCTTTCAGCATGATTTTGTTGCGGTGAAAAACAAGATTGCTTTTGTTGATGGTGGTAATGGCGAAATTTTTGCTGCGCCTAATGTTTCTGTGCAGTTGGTTCGTGTTTATGCTTCAATTTTTGATGGCCGGCAGCGTGTTCATCGCAGTGTAAAAGAGTTTTTTGTTGTTGTTGCTGTGAAAGAGAATAATGGGAAAATTGTTTATGGCGCACAAACATTTGATTGCAGCTGGTCTTTGATGCATGAGTTTGAGCTTGATGACAAAACAATGTCAAACAACAATCATCGTGTGAGTCCTGCTGCTGTTGCTGATGCTTTGCGCAGGTTTGCTGAACTTCAAATGGCTGCTGAAATTGTTGAACAATTAAATGATGGTGATGTTATTGTCAGGGATGGTGAGCTTTCAGCAAGGGTGACGCATGAACAGCAGTATTATGATGCTTTGTTTTCTGCTGCAAAAAAGAAGAATGTTTCTGTATGTGGTTTTTCTAAAACAACTTCATTGCTGACAGATGTTGGCCAGAGTGCTGTTGTTGTTCTCAGCCAGCTGAATAAGAATGCTCCTTGGTATTATTTTCCGTTTCAATCGCTTGAAATAATTACTGGTTTTGTCAGGCTTTCTCCTCACAGTAATTATGTTTTCAGGGTTGACCTGTTTAATGCAGCAAACGTTAGAAATGTTGTTTCTTTGCTGTTGGAGAATTCTCAGGATCCTGCTTTTTTGGGTTATCCTTATGGTTTGGTTGATGCTGATTGTCGTGCTTGTGTTTCTGAGAAAGAGCGTGCAATGCTGAAACTGCAGTTTTTTGCGCAGTTTGGCGAGCGTTTTAAAACTCATTCTGCTGCGCTTGACGCGCATGATGTGTTGAATGAGCTGCACTAAGAACTATTGCTCAGTAGTGACAAACCTTTTTATAACTTAATTGTTGTTTTGCTTAATAGCACAAAGGAGGTGCTTTTATGGCAAAAGGGAGGTCGATGTTAATGCTTGATCATAGAATTGGGCATTGGGCTTTTATTGTGGGAATTGCGCTTGCAATTCTTGCTGGTGCTGTTCCAACGTGGCAGACTGTTAGCATGGTTTGGACGCTTGCAGTGCTGGGCTTTATTGTTGGCTTGTTGAACATTACTGCGCGTGAGACAACAGAGTTTCTTGTTGCTGCCTTGACGTTGTTGGTTGTCGGCAGTGTTGGCGCGTTGCCAGCTCTCGGGTTGACAGTTACAAGCGTGCTTGCGAATGTTGTTGCATTCGTTGCCCCGGCTGCATTGATTGTTGCGCTGAAAGCCTTGTGGGTTTTGGCACAGGATTAGTTGGCTTTTGCGTTTAATATTGCAAAAGGCAACTTTACTAAACAAAAGTTTAGTATTAAATTTTATTTTTTTATTTCTTTTTTAGAATTTAATATATCTCTCTTTTGTCAACTTTTAATTCAATTTGTCCGTCGCTTAGTTTTTTTACATAAACCGCATCAAGTAAATTGAATTCTATTCCTTGAGAAAGTCTGTCTTTTATTTCTTTTGAAAGCCATTCTGTTGTCTTCTCGTGAAATTTGTCTTTATTCGTGATTATTGCGTTAGATTCTGCAGTCAAAAGTCCGCCATAAATTGCAGGCAAAACCATTGCTTCGAGTTCTTCTTGTTTTATTGTTGTTTCTGTAGCAAAGCGTAATCTGTCTTGTTGTTTTCCTTCGTGTTCGTCTTTGAAATATATTCTTTGGCTGAAGTGATATGCTGCAGAATGTGCTACAGTCCACGCTATTTTTCCTTCTTCTGTATTAATGCCTGCTGTTGCTAAATAATCTTCATGTTTTTTGTTTTGTTCTTTTGCCCAGTCTTGTGATTGTTGTCGTGCTTGTTTTTCGCGTTCTGGAAGGTTTTGTTGTCCTTCTTCTTGTGCAAATCCTGATGCCATCTGAAACACGTATTCTGGTGATGTTTCTGCCATGAATTGGTGGTATGTTTGTTTGTCTTCTGGAGTTATTTTTCCTTGTTTTCTTAATTGTTCATATTTTTTTGTTATTTCTGTTTCGAGTTTCTCGCATGCTTTTTTGCAGTATCCGAGAATGATTGATTGCATTTGTTCTGCTTCTTCATCAGTTCCTTCTTCTAATGTTCGTAGTTCTTGTTCTCGTGCTTTAATTTTGTTCCACGCTTCTTTTCCGTATTTTTCAATTATTTCAGTTAGTTTTGTCAGGAATGGTGATTGTTGTACTGGTTCTGGCTGTCTTAATTGCAAGTGTGGCGCAAAGTTTTTTGCGGCGTACAAACAGCTGATGTCGTTTTCAAGGCTCATGACGCACAAGAAATAATAAGTTGTATTTAAATGTGTGTTCAGGCAATCAACAACCAACCATCGCTGCTGACGCACGACGCGGGGAGGGTTGTCCTATTTCGAATGTAAAGCATTCGTAATATGTTACGAACCTACGGTTCGAAACACTTCGGAGTACCGCGTAGGGCGTGGAGCGTGGCGACACGACCGTCGTGCCGTCAACTGCAGCGGTAATGAATGATGCTTTTCTTGAGTTTATTGTGTGAGTAATCTTTATATATGCTTAAGTAATTCTTGCTGTTGTTAAAAGATGGTGTCTCGCTCAAAGAAATTTATTCTGTGGTTTGACGAACTCTCTATAGATGATGTTCCTTTGGTTGGTGGAAAGAATGCTTCTTTGGGTGAGATGTATCGTGAATTGTCAAAACAGGGTGTTAGTGTGCCTAATGGTTTTGCGGTTACGGCAACTGCTTATCGTTATCTTTTGGACAAAGCCGGCATAAAGAATGAAATAAAAACTGTTCTAAAAACATTGAATGTTAAGAACATGCACAATTTGTCAGAGCACGGCAAAAAGGTTCGTGAGATTATTCGTAATGCAAAGTTTCCTGATAATTTGAGGAAAGAAATTGTTGCTGCGTATCACCAGCTTTCTGAATCATACAAAACTGACAATGTTGATGTTGCTGTTAGAAGCAGTGCTACTGCTGAGGACTTGCCTGGTGCGAGTTTTGCTGGCCAGCAGGAAACTTTTCTCAACATTTGTGGTGATGAGCAGTTGATTGATGCGTGCAAGGATTGTTTTGCTTCTTTGTTTACTAATCGTGCGATTGTTTATCGTGAAGAAAAGGGGTTTGACCATTTTAAGGTTGCATTGAGTATTGGTGTTCAGAAAATGGTGAGAAGTGATCGTGCTTGTTCTGGTGTGATGTTCACGCTGGATACAGAATCTGGTTTTAAGGATGTTGTTTTCGTTACTGGCAGTTGGGGTTTGGGAGAAAACATCGTGCAGGGTGCTGTTAATCCTGATGAATTTTTTGTGTTCAAGCCAACGCTGAAGAAAGGTTTTAACCCGATTATTAGCAAAAAGATTGGTGAAAAAGCAATTAAAAGAATTTATGCAGAGGATGGCGGCTTAAGAACTACAAAGGATGTTGTTGTTGAGAAGGCTGACCGCGAGCGTTTTTGTCTTGATGGCAAAGAAATTTTGCAGTTGGCGAAGTGGGGTTGTGTGATTGAAGATCATTATTCTAAGAAGCACAAGTATTGGTGTCCGATGGATATTGAGTGGGCTAAGGATGGTGAAACAAAACAATTGTTTATCGTGCAGGCCCGTCCTGAAACTGTGCAAAGCCAAAAAAATGTTAATGTACTTGAGGAGTATATTTTACAACAAAAAGGCAAAGTGCTGACGACTGGCAAGAGTGTTGGTGAAAAGATTGGTCAGGGTGTTGCTAATGTTATAAAAGATGTAAAAGACATAGCTCAATTCAAAGATGGCCAGGTTCTCATTACTGAAATGACTGATCCTGATTGGGTTCCTGTTATGAAAATGGCAAGTGCTATTGTGACAAATAAAGGGGGAAGAACTTGTCATGCAGCAATCATCTCTCGTGAATTGGGAATTCCTTGTGTTGTCGGCACAAATAATGCTACTGAAGTTATCAAAAACAACCAAAAAATTACTGTGAGTTGTGCTGAAGGTGAACAGGGTAAAGTGTATGATGGCTTGTTGAAATTTAGAGTGAAAAAAACTAATCTTAAACTGCTGAAAAAGCCAAAGACTAAAGTTATGATGAATGTTGGCAATCCTGATGAAGCTTTTAGTTTGAGTTTCTTGCCGAATGATGGTGTTGGTCTTGCGAGAGAGGAATTTATTATTACGTCTTACATCAAAGCTCACCCTCTTGCTTTGCTGAATTTCAAAAAAATGCCGCCTGCTGTTAAAAAAGAAATTGAAGATTTAACAAAAGGATACAAAGACAAAACAGAATTTTTTGTTTACAAGCTTGCGCTGGGTGTGTCTACCAGTGG
>JACQMU010000112.1 GCA_016203425.1 Candidatus Woesearchaeota archaeon | reverse complement strand
TTTTAGTAATTTTTGTTTGTTTGGCAGGATGTCTTCAAGCAGTGATGCCATGTATTGTCCGCCAATTCTATGGGGCATTATTACGTAGTCAACTCCTGCATGATAAAGCTCAATTGCGTGCTGTTGCTGGTCTGCTGTGGCAAACCGCAAAACTTTGTTGTTTAGTTGCCTGATTCTTTTTGCGATGAGAATGTTGATGCGTTCATCAGGGATTGTTGAAATGACGATTTGTGTGGTTTTGAAGCTGATTTTTGATAACAGTGATGGATTACTGAGGTCGCCGTACATGCAGGGTACTTTTTGTTGGATGAGTTGTTTGATGCGTTCTGGATGGTAATCTATGACGAGCACGCTTTTGTTTAATTGTTGTGCTTTTTTTAGTACGCTGCTGCCTATTCTGTTGCAGCCAAAAATTATGACGTCATAACTTTTTTTTGTATCTGGCAGGTATGAAAATCCGACATCTCTTACTGATAATTTTTCAAACAGCCGCAGGAATTTTCGCAGGTGTATATATATTGCTTCGCCGTGTATTATAAAATATGATGATGTGGTGAATGTAATGACTGCGATGACTGCAATGATTGATATAAAATATTGCGGCACCAGCCCGAGGCTGTACGCAAACATCATGTAGACTAATGAAAACTCGCTTACTTGTGCAATGGCGATTGATGTGAGGAATGATGTGCTTGATGTGAAGCCGAATAGTGACATTAACAGCATGACGATGAGTGGGTTGCCTATGAGGACAAATAGCGATAAAAGCAGTATTGTTGGGATGTGTTGTAGAATGCTGCTGAAAGCGATTTGCATTCCGAGTGAAACAAAAAATATTGTTGCAAAGAAGTCTCGCAGTGAGCGTGTTTTGTTGATGATTTCAAAACTGTATGGCAGTGATGCTAAGCTTACGCCTGCAAGAAATGCGCCGATGGCTACAGAAAGCTCAAGCCATGCTGCGACCATGCCGAATAAAAAGCACCATGCGACTGATGCAATGAATAATAATTCTTGTGATTCTGCAACAAATTTGAAAAGCAATGGCAGTAAATACTGTCCGATAAGCAGTGCAACGATGAAAAACCCTAATCCTTTTAGTAGTGCAATCATCACAATTGGCAGTGAGAATGCTTCTGCGTTTGACAGCATTGCCATTGATATTATTGCCAGAAAATCCTGTACTAAAAGAATGCCGAGTGCAACCCGTCCATGCAGTGTGTCCAGCTGTTCTTTGTCTTCGTATAGTTTGACTACAATTACTGTGCTGCTGAGCGTGAGCGCGATTGAAAGATAAGCTGAATGCAGTGGTGCAAACCCCACCCATTGTGTAAAATAGTAGCCTGCGAGGAATGTAAAAAGAATTTGTCCGATTCCTGCAATGATTGATATTGCGCCGAGATTTTTGAGTTTGTTAATATCCAGTTCTAACCCAACAATGAACAACAGGAATGCAATGCCTAATTCTGATGCAAGTGTGATTGTCGAATAATTTGTTACCAGCTTAAGCCCATAAGGCCCCACAATTATGCCTGCAAGAATGTAACTCAGAAGTAGCGGTTGTTTTAACAGCCGTGCAACAATCGCGCATATTGTTGCGATAATGACGATAAATCCTATATCTGTTATTAAGCTGGACATGCATGCCTCTTTTTGTTATAGCAAATCGCATTAATTAACAAAAATAGTGCGATTTGCTATACTATCGAATCTCGCAAAAGTTCCATATATTACGAGATTTGATATTAGAACAATAGCAATTAAACTATTTAAGTTTTTCTTCACTCACACTTTCTTCAGCGCACACCCTCCACCAGGCAGTGCGGAAATAATGTCGTTTAAGTCTCCGCCTATTATTTTCTGTATTTTTTTTGCTGTATCGCTTGTTTTTTCATTGCCTTGAACAATTAAAACCTGTTTTTGGCAGTGTTTTTGTACAGCTGTTGGTGGCCCGCCCATGATTACGCCTTCTTTTGTTAGTCCTATTGCAAGCTCAATTGATGTTTTAACATTGTTTTTTTTGCCGCGGATGACAAATGCTCCGTGTGATGCGTATTCTCCGCTTTCTGTTTGTTTTGATACTTGTGCTGGCGTGACCCAGTAAACGTCTGTTGTCACCAACCCCATTTTCCATGCGCGTGAATACGTGACAGTTGCTTGTGCGGTTTCTTGAATTGTTTTCTCACCTATCTTTTTTCCTTGTGTTTTTATGATGAAGAACGGGCTGCCTGCTGCTTCTGTGTGAAATATTAAGTCATCTTTGTCGGTGTGTTTTTTAACAACTATTTCGTTGCTTGTTGCGTCTCTGCCGCCGATGCACAAAAATCCTTCTGAACTTATGAACCAGTGAAATTTTTCATGCCATTTTTTTTCTCTTTTTGGCAGTTCGTATTTTTTTTGTTCTTCTTTCTTTGCTTGGTTTTGTTCTA
>JACQMU010000111.1 GCA_016203425.1 Candidatus Woesearchaeota archaeon | reverse complement strand
AGATGCTTTTGCAATAAAAATGCAGGGCACAAAAAAATTCTTAATTAATGCGAAGAAGAAAGTGAGTTTGTTTTGTTAAGAAAAGCTTAAATAGTTCAACTGTTAAACAGGTGATATGCATGACTGAAGTAGAAATTGTAAAGATGAGCTCTAAAGGACAGCTCGTGGTTCCAAATAGCATCCGCGAAGAAGAAGGATTCGAAATAGGTGATCGTTTTGTGCCAGTGCCCATAGAAGAAGGAGTTTTGTTCAAGCGTATTAAAATCCCCAACGTCAAAATCGAGTTCGAAAAATTGGCAAAAGAATTGGAACATAAATTTAGAAAGGAAAAAGTGACGCCAAGGACTGTCGATGAGGCTGTTAAATGGGCACGACGCGCATCGTCATAGACACAAATGTTTTGGTTTCAGCATTTGGATGGGCAGGAAAACCAAAGCAAGTCTTTGACCAAGTGTTAGATGGGCGTTTCGAACTGATTATTTCTCAAAAACAACTTGCGGAAATCAAACGCGTTATTACTTATCCACGGCTTAAGTTTACTGCCGATGAACAAATGAGATTTCTTGACATACTAACCATGACGGCATGTGTAGTCGAAACGCACAACGACATCAACATCATAAAAGATGACCCTTCTGATAACACTTTGTTAGAAGCTGCTGTGGAACACAAAGCTACACACGTTATCAGCGGTGATCAACATTTGCTAAAACTTAAAGAATTTCGAGGAATAAGAATTATCAAACCTGATGAATTTTTACGAAGACAACCTGTATAAAAATGTTGTGGCAGAGGTTTATAAACAAAAATCGCTTTACGCAGCCATGTTCGATGACAATTATTATCTTAAAAACAGGCCTTTTCATATTTTTATGAGTTTTATGATTGGTGCTGCTGTTGCTTCTTGGGCTTGGTGGTATCAAACAACAATATTGCGCAAGCCGTATACTGCTGTTGTTTGTAATCTTAACAATGATTCGCACTCAGATGTTGTTGTTTTTAATTATTACAAGCGTGCTTATATTTTCTTGGGCAGTGAGCATGGCCTTAAGCTTGTTGAAAACGCTTATGCTCCTGAAAACGCGCATTTGTTGAAGAAAGTTAAAGAACTGAAGCTTGATGAGATTGTCAAAGAATAATTAGTTCAACGCACAACCAGTCAATTGCGCAAGCCGTTCAAAGCTTTGGACATTTTCATATGTTTTGCCGTTGATTACCCATGTTGGTGTTTTTCTTATCTTGCCGAACTCTGCTGGAAATTCTGTGTATTCTTTGTAATTCAAATGTTTGAATGATTTCCCAAACATTACGCGTTGTTGTTGTGTGTATTCGCACCAACCCATTGCGCCGTACATTGTTGCTCCTTTTTCTGCTAAACATTGTGCAAATGTGTCGTACGGCCCTGGGAGGAAATAATACCCGTACACCCAGTTTGTTATCCACAGAAAAATAACAAGTGAAACAATAATTGTTATTGTTTTTGCTTTGCTCATGCTGCTTGTGCTGGTTGTGCTGCTACTGCTTCTGCAACGCTAACATCTTGTGCTGGTGCTTGAACACCGCATCCTCCGCCAACATATCTTTGTCCTGATGGTGGCGAGTAATTTTTTTGTGCGCTGCTGCTGCATCCTGCTAAAACTAACAGTGCAACAAGCCCAATAATCAAAGCTAATTTTATTGCTTTCATTTTTGTTCCTCCGCTTTCTTTATTTGGCATTGTTTATCTGGTGTTGTTTATAAAACTTTTGAACAAAACTTTATATAGGTTTAATGAATTGTTGTTTAGAATGCGCAGCGAAATCTCTATAACCGGCATGCATTGTGCAAGTTGTGCAGCGACGATAGAAAAAGGCATTAAGAAAGTTAAAGGCATAACTTATGCTGCTGTTAATTTTGCCACTGAAAAAGCTGTTGTTGAATTTGACGACAAAACCGCATCGCTTTCTGACATTGAGTCTGCTGTTGAAAAAGCAGGTTATACTGTCATAAGGAAGGAAGGTGCTGGTGTTGTAACACTGAAGATTATTGGTATGGATAATCCTCATTGTGTTGGTACTGTTGATGCTGCGCTCTCTACATTGCCTGGTGTTATCAAAAAAGAATTGTCTGTGAATGAAAAAGCAGTTATTCAGTTTGATCCTGCAAAAACATCTGTTGAGAAAATAAAAAAGACAATTAAGTCTGCTGGCTATGAGCCTTTGGAAGAAACTATTCTTGACAGGGAAAAAGAAGTTCGTGAAGCAGAGATTAAGAAAGTGAGAAATCTTTTTCTCATAGGCCTCATATTAAGCATTCCTGTTTTTATTCTTTCATTTCCTGAATGGTTTGGGCTTGATTTTGCCGACCGTGCTTTTGTATTGTTTTTGCTCACTTTTCCAGTTCAATTCATTGTTGGCTGGCGGTTTTACAAGGGTGCATTCATTGCTCTGAAAGCAAAAACTGCCAGCATGGATACTTTAATCGTTATAGGGACAACTGCCGCATTCTTATATAGTGCTGCTGTTGTTCTTGCTCCGCAATGGTTTGCAACTAAAGAATTGTATTTTGACACTGCTGCAATCATCATTACATTTATAATTCTTGGAAAATGGCTTGAAGCGCTCGCAAAAGGCAAGGCTTCTGAAGCAATTAAAAAACTGATTGGCTTGCAGCCAAAAACTGCCAGAGTTATTAGAAACAAAAAAGAAATTGAAATTCCTGCTGAAGAAGTGCAGGTGAATGATGTTATTGTTATTCGCCCTGGTGAAAAAATTCCTGTTGACGGCATCATCATAGAAGGAAGTTCTTCAGTTGATGAATCAATGATTACTGGCGAGAGCATTCCTGTTGAGAAGAATGTTGGTGACAAAGTTATTGGTGCAACGATTAACAAGCACGGTGCTTTTCATTTCCGAGCAACAAAGGTTGGAAAAGATACTACTTTGGCGCAAATTATCCGGCTTGTTGAAGAGGCGCAGGGCACGAAAGCCCCTATTCAAAGGTTGGCTGATGTTGTTTCTGGTTATTTTGTTCCTGCAGTCACAATTATTGCCGTTCTTTCATTTGTCATCTGGTATTTTGTTGCTGGGCAATCATTTTTGTTCAGTTTAAGCACGTTTATTGCTGTTTTAATCATTGCATGTCCGTGCGCGCTTGGCCTTGCAACGCCAACAGCAATAATGGTCGGCACAGGCAAGGGGGCTGAAAAAGGCATTCTTATCAAGGGTGGTGAAGCTTTGGAAACTGCGCATAAAATAACAACCATTGTTTTTGACAAAACAGGAACATTAACAAAAGGCTCGCCAGAACTTACAAATGTTGTTTCTTTCAGCAAGCGTTTTGATGAAAACCACGTTCTTCAATTTGCTGCCATAGCAGAGCTGAACAGCGAGCATCCTCTTGGAGAAGCAATTGTAAAAGGTGCAGAACTTCGCGGCGTTGAGATTCCGCACGGCACTAATTTTAAGGCTTTGCCCGGAAAAGGTGTTGAGATTAAGCAGGGCATTAAAAAAATTGTGTTGGGCACGCGAATGTTAATGAAAGATGAGCGGCTGCAGGTTACTGAAACAATTGAAAAAGAACTGCGGCGCTTGGAGAATGCGGGCAAAACAGCAATGCTTGTTGGCGTAAACCGCGAAATTGTAGGAATTGTTGCTGTGGCTGACACGCTAAAAGAATATGCAAAAGAAGCTGTTGTGCAATTGAAAGATTTGGGAAAAGAAGTTTACATGATAACTGGAGATAATGAAAGAACTGCAAAAGCAATTGCTGCACAGCTTGGCATTGAGCATGTTCTTGCTGAAGTCCTGCCTGACCAAAAAGCAGATGAAATAAAAAGATTGCAGGCATTGAGAAAGATTGTTGCTATGGTTGGTGATGGCATTAATGATGCGCCGGCGCTGGCTCAAGCTGATGTGGGGATTGCAGTAAGCACAGGGAGTGATGTTGCTCTTGAAACAGGCAAAATTGTGCTGATGAAAAATGACGTGCGTGATGTTGTCACTGCAATTGATTTAAGCAGGTACACGATTAAAAAAATAAAGCAAAACTTGTTTTGGGCGTTTGCTTACAATGTTGCTGGCATTCCGATTGCTGCTGGTATTCTTTACCCGTTCACTGGCTTTCTGCTCAATCCTGTTATTGCTGCTGCTGCAATGGCTCTGAGTTCTATAAGTGTTGTTGGTAATTCTTTGTTGATGAAGTTGTACAAATAAAGGAAAATGAAAAAATGCCTTGTTTGTGAAAAAGGAACATTAGTGTCTGTCGAGGACATTGTTTTAGAATTAGAAGGGTATGTTTTTGTAATGAAAGGAGAAAGATGTGATTTTTGTAAAGAAGAATTTCCTTATGAAGAAGAAACTCGGCGAGCCATTAACGCTGCACGAAGATTAGGTGTTTGGCCTGAGCCAATGAAGCTTTATCGTCATTTGTCAAGAACCACCTGCTAAAGCAAGGTGACGTGAAGTGATAACGACCCGCATATTTCAGAGCAAGTGGTTCTTGAACATGCTCGGAAACTGCTCGTCCTTTCCATGGATTGAAATCGATGGCGTACGTCAAGAGCAGTTTCCGACACGTCAAAAAGCGGCGGAGGATTGTTGTTCCGGGTGCCTGCAGACCTAGAACGGCAATTAAAGCTTAATGAAAACACTGAAATTGGAATAAGCAAAATAGGTAACAAAATTGTTATCGAGCCTGAAGTTAATGGATGAAAAAAGTTGATGTAGTGTTATAGCAAAAGTTCCATACATCCCGAGATTTGATATTACGTCACCCTTTCAAATACTTGCCAACTCCTTGTCTTCTTCTTTCATTTTTCTCAACTGCGCAGGCAAATTCGTGCGCATTATCATAGGACATTCCTGTGAGCATGAGATTGCGTTCAAATGCTTCGTGAAGAATTATGAAGTCTTGGTCTTTTTCAAATGCTTTCTCAACCCAGATGTTGCCGTGAGAAATGTATGAATACACTAAGTCGTGTCCGCCTTGTATGAATTTTGGGTCGTAATATTTTCTTGCTATCTCTCCTTTAACAATGCAAACATTGACGTGTGGGTGTGGTATCGGGAATGAATAAATGACTGGGTCTGGTTTTTGTTCTGTTGGTGTTAAAAAGTCGTGGCAAATGCGTCGGCGTGTTTCTGCATACGTAAGTTTTTCAAGATAGCTTGCTTCAACAAAGTGCAGGCCTTTCAAAAATTCACGTTCTTTTTCAAGAACTTCATCTATCCATAATTCATTTTCAGGGATGTACACGTACATGCTTCTGCTGCCTACGCCACTGAAGTCTACATCAATGATATTTCTAATCCTAAAACCGTCAACAAGTTTTGTGTTCACAATGAATACTCTTTGTATTTTGCAATGCAGGGGTTTCCTTGTGCAATGTGCAATGTTCTTGTGTTTGTATTTATTATTATAGACGCGAGTGTTGTGTACGCTCCTTCATTGCGTTCATCTGTTTCGTATTCATGCCTGCAGATTGAACTGGGATAGTCCGCGTGGTTAGACATGATTTGTTTTAGCTCATCGAATGTTAATTCCTGTGTTCCGACGCGCCGCAATATTTTTTTCAGGCGATTGTAGCGCAGTCTTGAACTGCATGATGGTTTGTTAGTCAGTGCACTAAGTTCTTTTGACAAACAATGATTAGTGTGGTATGCTGGCAGTGTTTTGATGGGCAATATTTTTTTTTGGTTGGCTGTTGTTTCTATAAATCTTTGTTGTCGAGAGCTAACAAGTGTATAATTACCACCCACTGCGCGTTCTGTCTCAGAGATTGTTTTTGTTGCAAGCTTAATATTTTCCTGATCTAAGATTGCTCTGCAGACAAAGTTTTTAATGACTCCAATCTTGCAGTCGCGTGCTGTAATCGAGTTTCCGGCCATTGCTATTCCTTTGCTGTTTATGCCTGCTGATGAGCCTGCCAGAGAGCCCACATAGCCGACAGCTAAAAATGATGGCTTTCCTTTCTGTTTCGCGCGTAAAACATAATGCAGCTGTGCAGGATACATTAAATAATCTTCATTATGTGCGATAACAACATTGTCTTCAACACGCGCAATTAGCGTGCTGCATTTTTCAGGTGATTTGTTTGGTGCTGTCCAGTCAAGTTCTTCTGTGCAGCTTAATGCAAACATTGTTTTGAAATCAATCCCTGTTCCTGCTGCCATGCCTTCAATTTCTGAAACATACTCCGGGTATCTTTCTTTGCAGTGTGACAAAAATTTTTGTGCTGCTGAAATAAATGTACAGAAACTTTTGCCAGCCAGTCTTTCGTAATCCTGCTGTATGCTCACCAGAAAAATCATCACGTCTTTCTTTAGTTTTTCTCCGATTGCCACCCCCACATCATAATTTGTGCCTTCTGCCTGTATGAATGGCATCTGTTCTGGAAAAACTGTCATGAACCATTGTTTGTATAGCTTATCTTCAAGTTCGTCGTGGTCATGCCATTGTTTGAAAAATAATTCTTTTGGCATTCGCCTGTAGCCGCCAGTTTCTTTTGCTGGATCGCTTATTAATAATTCTTTGTCGTTAAATCCATAAATGACAACATAATGCCCTTCGTCAAGGAGTGGATTTTTTGGCGGCTTTCTCCCTTCGTATTCTTGGTATGCTACAAGAACTAACAGTCCTGCCCGCAGGTATGTCTCAACATCATCAAGTGTTGCATTCATTCGCTGAAAAACTTTATAGCCAAGTGTTGATGCTGCTGCACAGAGTTTTTTTGGTGATGTTCCAAGATGGTTTGTTTCTGAGAGTTGCGCAATGTCGTCTATTGATACTGCGCTGCCGTGTGAGTCAAGAATTGTTTTGAGCGCTGCTGGCCCGCAAAGCCCTGTTTCTGGCTGTCTGTAGTTGCCGACTGGAAGCTGAAAAGAGCTGTCTTTTGTTCTGGTTTCCATGTTTTCTTTCAATAATATGCTTTTTCGCAGAAAACTATTTAAACCCTTACTTCTTTGGCATTGTATTGAAAAGGGGGTGTGTTATGACTAAGCTTTCATTTCAGCTGCCATTGGGTGTTCCTGAGGTTAGTGATGAGTCCAGGAAGAATGCAATGTTTGCCATGTTAGGGGTTGTTGCGATTGTTGCAATCATATCGCTTGTTTTTTTATTTCAGCACGTAATGATTGTGCCTAATTTCGGTGTTGGCTTTGTTACAATTAATGCAAATGAAAAATGGTGTAATTTTCCTGGAGGGCTTGTTGTAACTGACAATTCTTTGGTTGACAACTTAAAAGAAAACCTCAACTACAAGTGCAGCCATGCCCCTGATCAGGATGCGTGGTGCTGCGCTAAGCCCAGATGAAATGGCAAAGTTGTCCAGCGAGGTTGTTTTTTTTGTTGTGCTCTTAATTATTTTTGTTTTGTTAGTGCTGGTTATTATGAACCTGAATTATTTTTTTCCGTCGCCTAATCCTGAAGAATTGGCGCGTTCATTGGTGAAGTGAATGAATAAACTGTGGCTTGATGAGGCTGTTGAAACTCTGAAGTCATGCTGGCATAATCCTTTGAAAATTGTTGGCTGTATTGCTCTTGATTTGTTTTTCTTTTTTGCTTATGGCTGGCTGAGCATGCCTGTGTTTGACAAGCTTACTGAGTACATTATTGTGATTAGTGCTTTGGTGTCTGACAGCTTGAAAGGTAGTGGTCGTTTGTATGTCAGCAACAAAAGTCTTGTTGACATTCTTTTTGCCCCTCCGTTGGGTGGTTTTGTTGTTAAATTCTTTTTGCTATTGCTTTTGTTGGGCTTTGCTGTTTATTTTTTGTTTTGCGTGTTTCAGGGAATGGTGTGGAAGATGTCGAGTGAGATTGCTGGCTATGCGCTTTCGTTGCGTGACTACTTGCGTTCTTTTTTTGTAACAAATGTTGTGTGGTTTGCTTTGTTTGTGGTTTATTATTTTGGTGACTTGCTTTTGAAGATTAGGACAACTATTTTGGCAAAGATTAATCCTGCATATGTTCAGGGTGATTTGTGGAGCATGGCTGCAATTGTTCTTAGTCTTGTTGTTGTGTATTTTATGATTCTTTCGTATGTTGCCGGCAGTATCAGGATGGGATTTAAGGCAGGCTGGCGTGGCTGGCGTGATTTTGCTCCGCCAATATTATTGATTCTTGCAGTTTTTCTCGTTATTGATATTTTGATGATTCAGGCAGGCATGTGGCGTATTGAAGCAGCTTATGTGCTTGGCCTTATTTTGTTCCTGCCTGCGCTGACTGTAACAAAAGTTTATATATGGCGTGTTGCCCGCGCATTGAGTGAAAATGGTGTTCTTCCACAATATTAACCCAGTAATTGTACAGCTTGGCCCTGTTGAGATTAGGTGGTATGGGTTAATGTATGTTTTTGCTTTTTTGTTTGCTTTGTGGTATGTTAAGAAAGCCTCAAAAGAGGGCAAAATAAAGCTCGATGATGAACAGATTGATAACTTTTTTGTGTGGCTCACTGTTGCATTGATTGTTGGCGCGCGCTTGTTTGCAGTTGTGTTCTGGGACTTTTCTTATTATGCACAGCACCCGTTGGAAATTTTTGCGTTTTGGAAAGGCGGCTTGAGTTTTCACGGCGGGCTTGTTGGGGTGATTGTTGCTGCTTTTTTGTTGTGCCGGAAGCACAATATTAGTTTTCTGCATCTTGCTGACATCTTTATTGTTCCTCTTGCTTTAGGGCAGGCTTTTGGCAGGATTGGCAACTTTATTAATGGTGAATTGTATGGCATTCCCACTTTGCTTCCGTGGGGCGTGAATTTTTTTAATGAAGTTGATGCTGTTGGAAATTTTGTTTTCAGGCATCCTTCTCAACTGTATGAGGTGTTGTATGATGTTGCCATTTTCATTTTCTTGTGGTTGTTGAAGGACAAAAAATTAAAAAATGGTTTTTTGTTTGCCACTTTTTTATTATTGTACGCAGTTTTTCGCACTTTGACAGAATTTATCCGTGTTCCTGAAGGCATGATTGGCCCTTTGACGATATCACAAGCATTTAATATTCCAATGTTTGTTGCTGGCTTGTGGTTGTTGTTGAGGCGCAAATGAAAAAAATATTTCTTTT
>JACQMU010000119.1 GCA_016203425.1 Candidatus Woesearchaeota archaeon | reverse complement strand
CTTGCGAGATGTTTTTTACATGGCTAAGCGCACAATTCCTAATACAGATATTAACATTGTTGATGAGCAGACGGAGACTGATAAGGCGATTGAGGATACAGAATTAATCACTGAATTTTCTCGTGAGCAGTTGCACATTAATGCTAACAAGATGGGGTCTGTTGCAGGTAATGTTGTTGTTGAGGATCGTGGTGACGTTATTGACTGGTCAAGGATGGGTAGTGGTGGCTGGTCTATTCCTTCTAATGTTGAAGAGCTCAAGTTCAAGAAAGTTAGTTCAAAGTTTGTCATTTACATGGAAAAAGCTGCTGTGTGGGAGCGATTGCATGAGGATAAATTGTGGGAAAAGCTTAATTGTATTATTATGTCGTCTCAGGGCCAGACCACGCGTGGAATTAGAAGGTTGTTGCAGCGTCTTAGCCAAGAACATCACCTTCCGATTTATGTGCTTGCTGATTTTGATCCTTGGGGTTTTTATATTTATTCAGTTCTGAAGTTTGGCTCGATTAATCTTGCTCACATGGCTGACTCATTGGCATTGCCGTCTGCTAAATTCTTGGGGATTACTGCTGATGATATTGAAAAGTATGGGTTGAAAAAGCATTTGATTAAGTTTAAGGATGTTGATTTTTCTCGTCTTAAACAAATCTCTAATTATGAGTGGTTTAAGAATGATAAAGCGTGGCAGCGCCAGTTTAAGATGATGAAGGATTTGGAGTCAAAAGCCGAAATTCAGGCGCTTAGTGCTCGAGGCATCTCATTTATTTCTGAAAAATATTTGCCTGAGAAGCTGAAGAATCAGGATGTTATTGGGTGATCGCATAATTAGCAGATTCTGTTGAATGTGTCGTATGCAAGTTCTAATGCTCGGTTGACTGCTTGTTTGCCTAATTTTTCCTCTAATCTTGTTAGTGTTCCCATGCTCTGTGGCAGTTCTGTGTCCAAATACGGTCGATAAAAGAATTGTTCTCCCTGTCGTTCTGGCAAGTAGACTTGGCATCGGTGCACTCCTGTTTTTTCACGTAACTTTTTTTCATCTATTGTTTCAAATAAAATGTGTGCGGTTCTGACGAGTTTTTTTATGTCGTGGTCAGTTGTTGCTGCAGTTGTGCAAGAGCCTTGTCCTGTTAATGCCCTATAATATATTGCTGCCGCAATGCTTTCGTCTCCAAAAAAGTAAGGGTTTTTTGTGTTTTGCATTTTTTGTTTCTTTTTTAAATAAATGCCTGGGTCGAGCTTGCCGAGTTCTGCAAAGAATTTGAAAAGTGTTTCGTACGTTGCTGAGTCTTTGAAATGGAGTATTTTTTGTTTTAGTTGTTTAAGCATTGTGAATGCATTTTCTGCAAGTTCTGAAGCAAGTGGCGAGGTTTGTTCCTCTTGAGTTGTCTCGTTTGGGGTAATGCGTTTGTGTCTGCAGGATATTTTGCGTTGTAAAAATTGTACTGTTTGCTGTATTTTGCTTACTTTTCTTTCAGTCTCGTTATAGATTTGTTGTGTGACATGTATGTTTGGCTTTTGTGTTAATGTTGCTGCCCATTCTATACAGTCTTTTTCTCGTTCTATAATGTCCAAAGGCACGCTTCTCATCTCTTTGAAGTCATACGTCTGTTCAAGGAATCCTGGTTTTCCATAGCCTTGGTTGCTATCAAAAATGCAGGTGTCTCCGATTACAAAAGGCTCTGTTTCAAGCATTCTTTCCAATGAATCAAATAATGTTTCACTCATTTTGCCTTTTTAATGATGGGGATTTTTAAACCTATTGAGAAAATACGGGCCCGATGGGATTCCACGAGGTGCGTAGCACGAGTGGTGCCACAAAATCCGTCAAGATTTTGTGAGAACACCAGAGGCTTGCCGAGAGGTGTGCCACAAAATCAGTCAAGATTTTGTGAGCACTTCGAATCACATCCATCAAAATACGGGCCCGATGGGATTCGAACCCACGACCCCCTGCTTTCATCCTTTGGTTAGAAGGCAGGTGCTCTATCCAGGCTGAGCTACGGACCCAAAAATATAACGATGGAATATTGAGAATGGCTTAAAAAGCTTCCGCCGAGAATGTCACTGGACACTGGACAAATGTGCACGCAGGGTATATAAACCTAAATTACGTTTGCGGATGCATGAATGTTTACGAATTCTACGGCGTTATGCTTGGTGATGGTTGTGTTTTGTACAAACCTGATAAAAAGGTCTATACCATAGAAATTGTTGGCAACGCAGAAGAAGAATGTGGTTATTATCGTTCAATTCAGAAATTTTTAGAGGAGAAAACAGGGAAGTTTGCAAGACTGAAGATTCGGCATGAAAAAAGAGGAAAAAGTTTGCGGTTGACATTTCATAATAAGAAGTTTATAGAGTTTTTGATGAATAAATTTGAATTAGGCGAAAGAAAAACATTTTCTGCAAAAATACCACCAGTATATCTTTCTTGGGAGAAGGCTAAACACATATTGAGGGGTTTATTCGAAACAGATGGAAGTTTGTATTTTTCTCGTGTGAATGGCAAAGCAGTCTACCCCCGCATTGAGATTAAAACCAGCAGTGAAATTCTCGCAGAACAAATTGTTAATGTGCTTGTTGAACAAGGGTTTCAACCTCACATACGAACGTGTAGTTCAGATAAAACAAAAGGGATTTACATTAGTGGCTCAAAAGCAGTTGAAAAATGGTTGAAAGAGATTGGGTTTAGCAGTCAGAAGAATAAAACAAAGTATGAATTGTGGAAAAAGGTAGGTTTTTATATTCCTCATAGTTCTTTGGCTGACAGGCAGAAATGCCTAGGCGGAGAGTGCTGGGTAAGCAATACTCTTTGAGGAGTAACTTACTTAGCCCTTGCGGAGGTTTTCGTAACAGAACTTCAGAGCCAAGCGGCTAAGGCGGTCGATCTGTAGAGGACAACGTCGCAGAGCCGAAGCTGCAACCCGGCTAATCGAGGGTTCGAGTCCCTCCCTCCGCTTTTTTTTCTTTCAAGACTCGGTCCTTTCGTGGCTAATCGAGGGTTCACCCGAGCGAACTTGGTGAGTGAGCGGTGTGCCAGAAACTTTGTTTCTGTGCACGTGTCGGAAAACCGGGTTTTCCGAGCAACTCAGAAAAGCTTCGCTTTGTCTGAGTAGTCCCTGCCCCTGCTTTTATTCTCCCACCACATTTTTATACTCCATTCTTTCACATGACGCATGCGTAAACGTTTTATTCAAGGAGTAACTTTTGCAGCGGTTCTTGCCGGTTGCGAAGCAGTGCCTGTTGCTACTG
>JACQMU010000118.1 GCA_016203425.1 Candidatus Woesearchaeota archaeon | reverse complement strand
TTCTAAGAAAAACCATTGTTCTAATTTGAATTCTTTGCCCCATTGTGAAAGCTGTTTCCATACTTTTGGTGCTTTAAGGGGGATGCATTCTGTCATGATGAGCGCGAATCCGCTTCGTATGAAGTTTGTTGGCACGCGTGGTAAGTTTTTGTAGTTTGAGACTTCTATTTGTTCAGACGGTTCTCCGCCTACTTCTACAGGGATGTGTGTCATAACAAATTCGTGTTCCTCCCAGCTTGGGAAGTATTGTCTGGGTGCTACTTTGTCGCGGTAGTCTTGCATTTCTGTCATGGCGCGTTTTATTTCCTCTTCATTTGGGTCATAGACATCATAACCGAAGATGTTGCGGATGTAGTCTGCTATTATGAGTGAGACTGCTGCGGCTGTGCCTCCTGCGTTTCGTATTGGGCCTGCAAAGTTTATGCAGAAGTATTCTCCTCTGCCATCAAGTCTTTTTTTAATGTCTATATTGACGATGCCGTCAAGTGGTGATGAAACAACTCCGACTGTTACGTATGCAAATCCTGTTCTTATGCCAACGTCGATTGCTTCATGTTGGTCTTTGAATTTGCAGAATTTCTGTTGGGCGACTTCTTCTGCTATTTTGAGTGCTACTCGCCAGTCAAGTGCTGCGTATTGTTTTTCAAGTTCTATGATGCGTTCAACCACTCCTGAGTTTGCTATTTGTGGTGCAATGACTGATATGAGCCCGACAACACGTTCTGCCATGTTTTTTGCAAGGGAAATCTCAACATTTGTTGTAGGGTCTTTGTTTTTTTTGCGGGCTTCTGTTGCTATTGCGTATGTTGTGTTTACTTCTGTTATTATTTTGTCAAAATATTCTTGCATTGGCTGGCTTGCTATCATGTTGGTTCCTCATTCTTTTGTAGGTCAAACCTTAGCATTTTGACAGCTCTTGTTTGGAGGTTTATTATTGGTACTCTGCAGGGCTCTGGCTCGTGGCCTACTTTTTCTTGAAATGCTGTTTTTGCTTGCCAACAGCTCCCAGAAATTATTTGTACTCCTCTGTAGCTTCCAATTGCTGCTTTGTGGACGTGTCCTGAGAGAAATATGTCAGGAATTTTTTCAATTAGCAGTGGGTCTTGTGTCGAGTCTGGGATGTATGGTGTTGAGGTGTATGTTGGTGCTAAGTGTCTTCGTTGTAGCAGGAATTTCATGATAAGGTCATTTCTGTCAGATATGTGTCTGCCTGAATTTCGTATTGACTCAACTGCATCTCCATAATAATCATAACTGTAGCCGTGGTAGAGTAGTACTTCAAATCCTTGAAATTCAGGTGTTGCGTGTATTGTTACTATTGCGGGGTTGCCTACAATTGTTGTGTTTGGTCTTTGATATATTTCTGGGCATATGTGTTGGGGTATTTTTGGTTGTGGTTCTGCAAGTCGTACTGCATCATGGTTTCCTGTTGAAATAATTATGTTAATTGTTGTGGGTATTTGTTGGATGAATTTTGAAAATTCTTTGTATTGTTGGATGATATCTTTTATTTTGAGTTCTTTTTCTTGTGCTGGGTAAATGCCCACGCCATCTACCATGTCACCTACGATAAAAATGTATTTTACTTTTTTTGCAAGTGCTTGTTGTTCTTCAGTGCCTGTTTCACATCTTATCCATGAGATGAATCTGTTGAATTCTTCTTCTAAAAAGTAAACAGAGCCTATGTGGATGTCAGATAGTATTATTGCGTGTGCGTCGTCTTGTGCTTTTTTTACTTCGTTTATTATTGGAATGTCTGGAAAGATTATGTTATTTACAAAGAGTACGTTTTCCCCAATTGTTCCTGATATTCCAATTACTTCATCAAGCACTATGTCTCGTGCAGTTGTGTATATTTCTTGTTTTGTTTTTGTAATGATTGCTTTTATTGTTGCGGTGGTGTCTTCAATTAGAAGAATGATGTTGTCATTTTTGGTGAATTGTTTGTCTACAACTATGCCGATTATTGAAATGTTTTCTCTTGTTTTTT
The DNA here is from genome assembly GCA_016203425.1 of Candidatus Woesearchaeota archaeon. Classification (GTDB taxonomy): domain Archaea; phylum Nanobdellota; class Nanobdellia; order Woesearchaeales; family ARS49; genus JACQMU01. The sequence goes on along the minus strand of JACQMU010000118.1, from coordinate 300 downwards.
TGTTGAGCCTGCTTATTGATGTTATGTTTTGTAGTTCTTGTCGTGACTGCAATATTTTTTCAAGTGTTTTGAATCTGGCATTGAACAACCCTACAAAGTCTTGAAGTGTTCTCTTTTTCTTTTTGTCTTCATACTCGATGGTTATTTGTACTGTTTGTTGGTTGTTGTTTTTGGATATGTTTTGAAGTATGTTTGTGAGTTGTGTTGGTGTTGTTGTTTGAGGTGAATCCTGCAGGCACGTTGCTTCATAAAGCTGGCTGACTATTTGTTCGTTGTTGAGCTGTTCAAGTATTGATGAGT
>JACQMU010000113.1 GCA_016203425.1 Candidatus Woesearchaeota archaeon | reverse complement strand
CGGGTCGATTTTCTTTTAGTCCCAAAAATTTTTCAGTGACAACATCACTGTCAGTCTTACGACCACTATTTATAAAATAGTGGAAAATTTTTGAGGAGTTTAGGATTAAACGCTTTGTATTGTTTTTGTTTTTTCATCAACATTGAGGCATTTGCCAAAAAATTTTTCAGTCACATAAATGTTTGTTAGTGTGTGTTGTGTAAGCTCTGCTGGTTTGATAATGCTGCCTGAAACAAGCGGTAAAAATGGTATGAGCATGTCTGCAAGGTGTGTATCAAGTGCTGTTCCTGTTTGAATAAATGTGTGGAGTTTTTGTGCACAACTTTCGCCAATGTTTTCAGCAGGAATGCCTTTTTCTCCAAGTGCGTCTGAGCCAATAATTATTGGGTTTTGTTCGTCAATGTCGTCTTGTTTTTTTGAGAATACTGCCCAGAGTGTTATGCCTGTTCCTGTACTTGGTGTTTGTGAGTATTCGTTGCGGATGCTTATTGGGCACAAATATTGTTTTGCAAGATAGCTCTGTGCAGCATGCCCTTGCCGTTCTGCAACTCTTAGTTCTTGGAGATTTGCTGATGCGTGTGAAACTCCTCTTATTGTTAGAAGTTTTCCTTGCTCTGTTAATCTTATTTTGGGTGCTTCGGCGAGTTTTGCTCTTATGTCCTGTAATGTTTTTTCTTTGAAAGGAAAGCGCGGTTTAATTTTAAGATTTATTTCTCCGCCTCCTGCCGGATAATATCCTCTTTTTGTGAGCTTAAAAGTTATGCTTTCTGAGTATTTCTTAATTTGCGGAATAAATACTTCCTGAATGTATTGTGCTGATGGCGCCATTTTGACGTCAGTGCCTCCTGTGATTGTTATGTTTGTGGTTTTGTCTGCAAAGAGTGCTGGGAGCATGAGTGCTTGGATAACGAGTGTTGTTGCGCCTGCAGTGCCAATGTCTATGTTTATTCTTTTTGAGTGTATTTCTCCTGGGTGAAAAACTAGTTTTTGCGAGCCCAGTTCTGCCCCTTCAGTTGTTGCCTCACAGAGTTTTTTGGCAGCGGTCACTGCTGCCAGGTGTTGTGGTTTGAGCCCTGCTTTTTCTCTTTTTGCGCGTATGTTTTCAAGTGTGAATTGTTGTTGCGTTAGTGCAGAGAGCGCGAGTGCAGTTCTGAGTATTTGTCCGCCGCCCTCGCCGTAATTGCCGTCAATTGTTATCATTTAGAAATAAAAATGAAAGGTGGTTTATAAAAGATAATGTAGAAAAAAATTAAATATCTGCCTGTTCAACATCATCAAGTTCTGCGTCAACGTTTTCTATGTCTTCTGTTTCTAAGTCTTGTGCGAGTTTGTCTGCGTCGCCTAATTCTTTGTCGACTGCGTCTATGTTTTCATCTGTTGCTGTTTGTTGTTGGCTCACTGGTTGCTGTGTTTCTTTTGCTCTTTGTGAGCATGCTGTCAGCAGCATTAAAACAAATAGTGTTCCGATAATGAGTGTTTTGTTGTTCATTGTGCTCACCTTATTGTGTTAGTCCTTCTGCAAGTGTTTCTTGCGCGTGGACTGTGTTTTTTATTTCTTTGAGTGTTTGTTGTGCTTGTTTAATGTGTTCGTGTGCTTCTCGCATTTTGTCTGTGGCTTCTTTCATGTTTTTGTTTTCGATTAGTGGTTGTGCTTCGTCATTGAGTGTTTTTGCTGCGCTTATGTGTTCATTAAATGCCGTGATTTTTGTTTCGAGTTCTGTTGTGTCTTTTCCTTGTTGTTTGAATTCTTCTAATTGTTTTTGTAGTTTTTCTTGTAGTTTTTCTGCTTTAACGATTACGCCGCCAAAGCGGTCGTGTTTTACGCGCAGGTTTTGTTGTTTTACTTCTTCTTTGTGTTGTTTCCAGAATTCTTTTACGTTTTTTGCTGCATCCTTTATTTCTTTGGTTGTGCTTTGTGCTTGTATTTGTCCTTGTTTTTGCCTCAACGCGTTTAATTGCTGAATTTTTTGTTCAAATTGTCCGAGAAGCTGTTGTTTCTGGTCTTCTGGCATGTTTGAGTTTTGTGTGGCTTCTTTTGCTTTTTGGAGGATGTTGAATACTTGTTCTGTTGCCCCGTCTACGAATTTTGCGGCGTGTGTTTTTGCGTCTCTGCGTGTTATTTTGCAATTGTCGCTGTCAACGCCTTTGCAGCCTTTTATTTTTTCTTTTAGTT
>JACQMU010000117.1 GCA_016203425.1 Candidatus Woesearchaeota archaeon | reverse complement strand
CTTTGTTGATAGCAACAGGCAGAATTCCAAACACAGACATTCTCGATGTAAAAACAACAGGTGTGCAACTGACTGACAAAGGATTTGTCAAAGTAAACGAATACTTGGAAACAAACATTCCTGGAATTTGGGCAATAGGCGACATTGCAGGCATTTACATGCTCAAGCACAGCGCAAACCTTGAAGCAGCATACGCAATACAAAACGCATTTGGAACAAAAATGCCGGTTGACTACACAGCAATGCCACACGCAATATTCTCATCACCACAAATAGCTGCAGCGGGCAAAACAGAAGAAGAACTTATTGAAGAAAAAACACCCTACCTCAAAGGCATTTACGACTACAAAAACACAGGCTACGGCAAAGCAATAGAAGACAATGACGGATTTGTAAAAGTATTACTGCACAAAGACACAAAAGAAATACTCGGGTGCCACATCATAGGAACACACGCAAGCATTCTCATACACGAAATTCTTGTAGCAATGAAAGCAAAACTAACAGCAGACAACATTCTTAACACTGTCCACATACACCCTGCACTTTCTGAAGTAATACAGAGAGCGTTCTGGAATTTAGAGTGAATAAAACAACAACTTTAAATAATTGATGCAACCTTAAACTTATCATGGAAAAACCCAAAAAGAAAAATAAACAAAAGCAAGAAGAAAAAGAAAGCACTTGCACAATGTGCAACTGCAGTTAAATTTTATTTTTTAATTCTTTAATTAAATAAGGAAGCACTTTCACAATAGCACTTCTTTGATTCTTGTTAATGTGCGCACACTGGCGCTTCTTCTTCACAAAAGCAACAGCATCATCAACAGACAACCCTTTAACAGCAGCAAGATACGCAACAACTAATGTTGGAGCTCTTCCATGGCCGCGCTCACAATGAACGTACACACTAATTTTTGCTTTTTCAAAAACATTCAGCATGTTAACGCCAACAAGAAACTGCTTTCTCGAAGGTGCAAAATGATTCTTTGTCGGCAACCACAAAAAAAACTCAACACCCCAAGGAGCATCCAAACGCTCTTCCTCAAGAGAAATGTCAGCGTTAATACCTCTTTTCAGCAAAGATTTGTCAAAATGACCCTCACAACACTGATTAGTGCCAATAAAAATGTGTTTAGTAATCTGAGAATATTCAAACTTAATTTTGCCGTGATTCATTATTCAACAAACAACAGCATTCAAAGTTTATAAAATTAATCTTTACTGCGCACAACACCTGCTTTAATTGCAGCTTTTTTCACAGCCTTTGCAATACTTTTGACAACATTTTTCTCAAAAGGCGAAGGAACAATCCTGTCAGCTGAAGGAGCCTCAACACAGCCGGCAAGCGCAAACGCAGCAGCAAGCTTCATCTCAGTAGTTATTTTCGTTGATTTTGCATCAACAGCACCGCGAAAAATGCCTGGAAAACCCAAAGCATTATTCACCTGATTAGGAAAATCACTCCTGCCAGTGGCAACAACAACAGCGCCAGCCGCCATTGCCTCATCAGGCATAATCTCAGGCACAGGATTAGCCATTGCAAAAACAATTGAGCTCTGAGCCATAGACTTAACCATGCCCTGCGTAACAATATTTGGGGCGCTAACACCAACAAAAACATCAGCACCCTTCATTGCATCAGCAAGACTGCCACGAATTTTTTTAGGATTAGAAATCTTAGCAATCTCTGCCTTGTATGCATTCATGTTCTCAACACGACCCTCATAAATAACGCCAGCAGTATCACACAAAACCACTTCTTTCACCGGCGTAAAAAGAGTTTTGTCAACACCAACACCTAACAATAATCTTGTCACTGCAATGCCAGCAGCGCCAGCACCATTAATGACCACCCTTAATTCAGAGAACTGTTTATTCACAACCTTTGCAGCATTCATCAGTGCAGCAGTAACCACAACAGCAGTGCCGTGCTGGTCATCATGCATGACAGGAATGCCAATATCCTGCAAAGCTGCCTCAACCTCAAAACAACGAGGAGCAGAAATATCCTCAAGATTAATGCCAGCAAAAACAGGGGCAATAAATTTCACTGTACTAATAATTTCCTGCGCATCCTGCGTTGACAAACAAATTGGAAACGCATCAAGCTTTGCAAACTCCTTAAACAAAACAGCCTTACCTTCCATAACTGGAATTGCAGCTTCTGCACCAAGATTACCAAGACCAAGAATTGCAGAACCATCACTAACAACAGCAATCGTGTTTGCCTTTAGAGTACACTCAAACACTTCATTCTTATTTGCAGCAATGCGCCGTGACACTTCAGCAACACCAGGCGTGTAAGCAAGACTCAAATCCTGCTTGTTCTTCACACGCACCTTTGATTTAACAACAATCTTACCCTTCTTTTTCTTATGCAGTTCAAACGATTCTTCATAAACATCCATTTCACTCGCCTCACTAAAAAGAAAGAACCTTCTGCTTTAGGTTTATTAATTTAATTGTGATGGAGAATATGGTTGGTTAACAAACAGAAACAAATAAATAATAACCCTACTAATGAACAGACAAAACAACGGAGGTTATCATTATGAAACAAACAGAATGCAAAGAATACGCGCCATCAATACTAAGATTAGTTCTGGGACCATTATTCATCATACCCGGAATAATGAAGCTGACAAACCCCAGCATGATTATCGGCATGTTAGGCGGGCTCGGGTTTCCAGCACCAACATTTTGGGGATGGCTATTGCTGTTATCAGAAATAATTTTCGGAGCAGCAGTCCTCGTAGGCTGGAAAGTAAAATACACAGTCTGGCCACTCGTCGCAGTACTTGCGGTTGCAACAGCATTTGTACACATTCCAGCAATGGCAACAAACCCAGCAGGATTAGTTAACGTACTATTCCATCTGTTAGGCATCGCAGCACTAATCAACCTTCACTTAACCGGCCCTGGAAAATACGCCGTAAGTGATGAATAATTATTTTTTTATTTTTCTTATGAAACAAGTCATAATTATCGGCGGAGGATTTTGCGGCACGCACGCCGCGCAACAATTAGAAAATGATTTCAGCACAACACTCATCGACAATAAAGACTATTTTGAATTCACGCCAGGCATTTTGCGAACGATTGTTGAGCCTGAACACGGAAACAAAATACAGGCATTCCACAAAAATTATCTGAAAAAAACAAACATCCTTCTCGGACAAGCAACCACAGTCACAAAAAACGAAGTTCTCGTTAGAAAAAAAAAGATTCATTTTGACTACTTAATCATTGCATCAGGCTCAACATACAATCTCCCAATCAAAGCAGAAAACATTGTACTCTCAACACGAGCAAAAGTATTGCAGGAATATCACGAAAAACTTGACAATGCAACAAATATTTTGATAATAGGCGGAGGCATTGTTGGCGTAGAACTCGCAGCAGAAATCGTGACATACTACAACAACAAAAACGTCGTTATTGTACACGCAAAAAACCAGCTCATCGAAAGACAACCTGAAAAAGCAAGAATTTACGCCGAAAAGTTCCTGACAAAAAACAATGTAGAAATACACTTCAACGAACTTGTCATGGAACAAAAAAACAAAACATACTACACTGACAAAGGCAATATGTTCACACCAGACCTTACATTCCTGTGCACAGGCATTGTGCCAAATACTGAATTTATGAAAAAAGATTTGTTGAAT
>JACQMU010000105.1 GCA_016203425.1 Candidatus Woesearchaeota archaeon | reverse complement strand
GCCCTATCCAGTGCTGATTTCTACCAGGATAACTTGGATCATACTGACCAAGCAAAAACTCTTTTGTCTCATCACAAAACGCCAACACATTAGACGAATGATGATTCAATATTGTTTTTTCCATAATGTATGTAGTTGATTGTGGTGCATTTATAAAGCTAGTGCGAAGTGACATCACTACAGGACCATTAAGCCACCTAAAGGTATATAAATATCTTGAATCAACTTTGTCTTATGATTGCATGTTAAGCCTCCTGTCAATTTTTATGCTTTGAGTGCATAAAAATTGTGTGGGCTTGCGCTCCGACCCTCTATCGGGGTCTTTCGCTACAGCCCTTAAAAAGTCAAGAAACAAAACAGGAGGTTGAGATTATGCAACAGTTTGTAGGATTAGACGTCCATAAGGCGTTTACTTATGGAGTTGTGATGGATAAAGAAGGAACTGTTATTTTTGAACGAAAGTTCAAGAATGACCCCCAAGAGCTGGACAATTTTTTGGTGAATGTTCAGCAGGATTCCAAAATTGCTTTGGAGTCTTGTAGTTGTTGGCAGTACGTGTATGATTACCTTAAAGATGCAAATTACGAAAGTGTTGCACTTGCGAACCCATTGGCTGTTCGTTTGATTGGCGAAAGTCGAAAGAAAACAGATAGGCATGATGCAAAAGTATTAGCTGATTTGTTGCGAATGAATGGTTTGCCTGAAGCGTATGCTGCACCGTGGGACATTCGCGTCAAAAGACAAATCACACGACATAGGCTTAGCCTGGTTAACATTCGTGTAGAACTTAAAAACAAGATTCATGCAATCTTGTTACGACACGGAATTAATCTCGACGACCAATTCAATGACATCTTTTGCAAAAAAGGCACGGAGTATTTACAAAGCATTGATTTGCCAATGTGCGACAGGTTCGAACTCGACCAATACCTCGAGCTTATCAAAGCACTCTCAGAAAGAATCAACACGACACAAGAACGCATAGAAGAAATCGCAGGAGACGACCCAGAAGCAAGATTACTTATGACAATTCCTGGCATAAGTTATTATTCAGCTTTGATGATCAAAGCTGAAATCGGCGACATTCGACGATTTCCAAACCACGAAAAACTAACAAGTTATGCAGGACTAAACCCAAGCGTGTATCAATCAGGAAACAAATGCATAACAGGACACATTAGCAAACAAGGAAACAAAAACCTCAGATGGATACTAATACAAACAGCACACGTAGCAATAATGCACGACAAAACACTAGCCACGTTTTATCATCGAATACGAAAAACGCGCGGCCACAACATAGCAATTGTAGCCACAGCAAGAAAAATGCTGAAAATAATCAACGCAATGATCAAAAACAATGCAAAATATTATATTCCAAGGAAGGCAACCTAAGGCTGACTCGCGAAGTTCATGAACCTCTGCTCCCTCAACAAAAAAGAGGGAGTAAGTTCGTCATTATGATTGAGTCAAATGCCTACAACGACCGCAATAATGCACCAACTCAGAAATTGAGCCAAGTGCGGATAGATGAATGTCGTACAAAGCCAAACTTGCGAAAAACAAATAAAACAGGAGGCTTAACATAGATGAAACTCACAGTTGTTTTAGAAAAACAAAAAGAAGGCGGTTACACTGTTTATGTTCCGTCCTTGCCAGGCTGCATTTCACAAGGCGAAACAAAAGACGAAGCAGTGAGAAATATAAAAGAAGCAATAGAACTTTATCTTGAACCTGACACAAACGAACTGTTGGAATACGTTGGCGAAAAAATTCTTGTTGCAGTATGAAACTCCCAATTATTTCTGGCATTGATGTTATCAAACTTTTGAAAAACTAAAATGAAAATCAACATTGGCTCTCAAAACCCAAACAAAATAAATGCTGTCAAAGAAGTTTGGCAAGAATATGCATTAGGCAATGCAGAAATTAAAAGCGTAATTGTTGCATCAGAAGTCCCAGCACAACCAATTAGCTTAAACGAAATGATTCAAGGCGCGACAAACAGAGCAAAAAATGCATTTGATAACTGTAATTTAAGCATTGGAATAGAATCAGGACTAATGCCTGCCGAAGGCACAATAACAGGATATCTGGGGGCCTGCTGCTGCGCTATTTACGACGGCAAAGAAGTTTATATTGGAT
>JACQMU010000103.1 GCA_016203425.1 Candidatus Woesearchaeota archaeon | reverse complement strand
GTCCTAATTCGTCCCCGGTAATGCAGACTGCTTGAACAATTGCTTTAGCAATTTCTTTGAAAGAGTTTTCATAACAGTTTACTTTGAAAAAACGTTGAGCTTGTAATGAAGTGTCTTCTGGTTCTAATGTCGCGTCCTGTAAGAACTCTGCACTCTCAGAGTCATGGAATAAGTCGCTTAGTTCTTTAATTAATGCTTGTCCTTTTTTTGTTAATTTTTCTTTTCTGTCTAGATGAGCATTGAACTCTGAAGGGTATTTTTTTTTAACACGCGGATAATTATATATTTCTCTGCCAACAGATACCTGCAAATCAAACTTTAGGCATTCTTCGATATTTGCTACAGTGTGTCGCTGAATAAGTTTGTATGGAAATTGTTCTCTTTTTTTTGTTTGATGCAGGAAAACAAATTTTTTGATGTGATCTTTTTCTGAAGTGATGACACAGTATTTATTATCTTTGCCTTTCAAATGTGCAGTGCCTTCATTAAAAAAAGTAAATTGCATTGGGGACAAGAAAGAACAATATCCTTGATCAGTTAGTGAGAATGCAAGTAGATGTGTTGGAGTTTTTGATACTCCTAAAACATATCCTTCTGGAGCAAGTAAAAAATGCATTCCTAAATCCCAACTGCTTGGAACACCCCCCATAAAGTAAAGGTTACACCTTTTGTCATCGTAATTTCTTACAAAGTCTATGCCAGGTAAAAATGTCTCTATACCAGAATCAATAACTGTAGTCATAGCCCCCATAACTTACTTTTGTTTAAAAAACTGGTGGTTTGATGCAGGGGGCCGGATTCGAACCGGCGAACCCACTAAGGGACGGGATCTTAAGTCCCGCGCATTTAACCAGACTTTGCTACCCCTGCGAAATAATTACTGCTCATGTGTCAAGAAAAGCCATGAGATAAATAAACCTGCTTTTCTTGAGCACCTCACGAAATCTGAATTATATATCTATCTGGTTTCGAGAGGGTTTGTTGTTTTTAAACTTTTGTTCGCAAGATTTTTAAACTGTGAAAAAGAAAGTGTGACAAAACAAAAGTGGAGGCGACAAATATGAGTGTTAAGAACATCTTGGTTGCTTTGATTGCTGTGCTTGTCGTGTCTATTCCGTTGGCTGTTGCTGAAGAAACAACAACTGGAACTGCAAAAACAGAAACCAAAGATACTGGGATTGCAAAGGCAATGAAGTCTGGCAAGGCTCCTGAGCAGGCAAAGCGTCAGGAAGCATTGAAGAACGCTGCTGAGAAGAAAGCTGAAGCATTGAAGAAAGCTGCTGCAAAAAAGGCAGATGCAATGAAGAAAGTTGCTTCAAAGAAAGCTGTGCGTCAGGAAGCAAAACAAAAGCTTAGTGACATAAAAAGTGCTGCCAAAGAAAGGCTTACTGCATTGAAACAAGGTGTGAAATCGCCTGAAAAAAGAGCAGAAGCAAAGACGATAAAGAAGGATACAAAACAGGCAGTGAAAGATATTAGAATGCAGATGAAACCACTGCCGAAAAAATAATTTTTTCTTTATTTTATTATTTTTGAGTTAATCTTTTATATCTCTTGTTCTCCTGAACGTTTTATGGCTGATTGGAATCCCCACATCGAATTGATTGAAGGTGAAATTCATAAGAACTTCTTGAGAGAAGCGTATGCTTATGCATGGAATCACAGCCATGATGCCACAAGTAAAATTGGTGCTGTTATCGTCAGCCATTCTTTAGACGAAATTATTGCACGTGGTGCAAACCATTTTCCATGTGGTCTTAACCCGACTAAAGAACAGATTGCCGACAGAAATTGGAAATACGAGCACATTATTCATGCAGAGCCGTCTGCTATTTTTTCTGCTGCGCGAAATGGCAAGTCTACGGAATGCGCAGTAATTTATCTGCCGTGGATTCCTTGCACCCCTTGTGCTAAAGCAATAATTGATGCTGGGATAAAACAATTGATAGGCCATAAGGATATGATAATGAAAACACCTGAACACTGGCAGCAAAGCACAGATTATGCTCTTAAACTGCTCGAAAAATGTGGTGTTAAAAAGTTTATGTACGATGGAAAAATAGGTGGTGTTGAGAATTTGTTTGACGGTAAATTGTGGTATCCGTGATTTTTCCCCCCATAAAAGCAAAGTCTTAAATATAACTAAATCTAACTATGATTAATGGCTGAAGTTGAAGTTATTGCAAGAAAGTGGGGCAGTTCGATAGGTGTAGTTATTCCTAATTATGTTGTTGAAGAAGAGCATATTGAAAAAAATGAACATCTGAAAATCGAAATTAAAAAAAGAAGAACTGCGAGAGATATTTGGGGTCTTTTTCCAAAACTCAGAATTGATGCGCAAAAGGCGAAAGAGGAAATGCGTAAAGGGTGGGATTAGTGCATTATTTCTTCGATAGTTATGCGCTTATAGAGATGTTGTGTGAAAATCCGTCATTTGAGAAATATAAAAGTGAAGACGCAATCATAACGTTGCTTAATCTTATTGAAACGACGCAGTATTTCATGGAACATTTTGGTGAAGAAAGAGCAAGTATAGTTTGTAAAAACTTAAGTCTATATGTTGTAGAACTCTCTTCTGAAGATATTTTAAACGCAACTAAATTTCGAGCAGAAAACAAAAAGAAAAGTCTTTCGTATGCGGATTGCATTGGGTATGTCTATGCCAGAAATCATAAGCTTGTTTTTCTTACTGGTGATGACGCTTTCAAGAATTTGCAGAATGTTGAATTCGTAAAATGAGAGTTAACCTTTTATAGCTCTGTGTTTCTCCATGGAGAATGCCGAACGAACCAACTTGGAATTTAAGTGATTTGTTGCCTGAGCACAGGGGTGCTGTGTTTGATAAGCTCATTGATGGTGTTAAAACAAAAGTTATTGCTGTTGAACAAAAGCGTTCTTGGCTTGAGCAGTCTGTTGCAGGTGAAGACTTTAATTCTTTGTTGGGGGAGTTTGAAGGAATTGACATAGTTCTTAGCCGCGTAAGTGCTTTTGGCCAATTGTGGTTTTCTGAAGACACGACTAATGATGAAGCAAAGGCTTTTGTTGCAAAGATTGAACAAATTTCTACAGAGCTTGAAAACAAATTGTTATTCTTTTCGTTGTGGTGGAAGGCTCTTGATAATGATAATGCCAATCGGCTGATGAACAGTTCTGGCATAAATCGTTATTTTCTTGAGCACATGCGTAAGCTTAAGTTTTTCACATTAAGTGAGCCTGAAGAAAAAATTATTAATCTAAAGGATACTACTGGCTCAAGCACAGTATCAAAAGTTTATGACATCATTTCTGCTTCTTTGCGTTTTCCGTTGATTGTTGATGGAAAGCGGCAGAATCTTACTTTGAGTGAATTGAAAGTTCATTTTACAAGTCCAAGAGCAAACTTGAGAGAGGGTGCTTACAAGTCTTTGTTTAAAGTGTACAAAAAACAGCGTGATGTTTTGGGTGAATTGTACTGCTCAATTGTGCGTGACTGGCATAATGAATCAATTGCTCTGAGAAAATATCCGTCGCCAATTAGTGTAAGAAACAAGGCAAATGATATTCCTGATGCTGCTGTTGATGCAATGCTTGCTGTGGTGAGAGAGCACAGTGAATTATTTCAGGATTATTTTAAATTAAAAGCAAAGTGGCTGAATCTTGACAAAATGTCGCGTTACCATGTTTATGCGCCTTTGGAAAGGGAAGAAACAAAAGTGCCTTTTAATGATGCTGTGAAAATTGTGTTGGACACGTTTAATGCGTTTTCTCCTGAGGTTGCGCGCCTTGCTAAGTCTGTGTTTGACAAGCAGCATGTTCATGCGCAGTTAGGAAAGAACAAGCAGTCTGGTGCGTTTTGTTACTCGACAACTCCTAACGATGTTCCGTATGTTTTGCTGAACTACACTGAGCGCATGGATGATGTTATTACTATGTCTCATGAAATGGGGCATGCAGTGCATAGTTTGCTTGCGAGAAACAACACGATTTTTACTTTTCATGCTCCGATTCCGCTTGCTGAAACAGCGTCTGTTTTTGGCGAGCTCATGACGACGCATCGCTTGATTGAAGATGCTAAAGAGCCAAAAATAAAAAAGCATTTGTTGGCTGGCAAGCTTGATGATGTTTACGCAACAGTGATGCGCCAGTGTTACTTTACTTTGTTTGAACAGGAAGCTCACGTGATTGTTCAGGAGGGCGCAACTATTAAAGACCTTCAAAATTTGTATCTCAAGCAGTTAAAGGAACAGTTTGGTGACATTGTTGTTCCAAAAGAATTTCAGTATGAGTGGCTGTATATTCCCCACATTTTTCACACGCCTTTTTATTGTTATGGCTATAGTTTTGGAAATCTTTTGACGTTTTCTTTGTACCAGATGTATCGCGAGCAGGGTGGTTCTTTTGTGCCTAAATATCTGAAATTATTGTCGTACGGTGGTTCTGAAGAGCCTGCAAAAATGTTGCAAGAGCTTGGCATGGATATCACAAAGAAAGAATTCTGGCAGAAAGGTTTTGGCGTGATTAAAGAAATGTTGGATGATGTTAAAAAACTCTAATCCTTCGGCACTTCTTGCCACAATAATTTTACTGTGCACAACTTTTTGTCTACTGTTTTGTCGCCGCACGTGCAGATTTCTGTGCCGCACGAGCATTGCACGTTGTTGATTATGCATTGAAAGCAGTAGTTTCCTTCGCAGACATATCCTTTGTTGGTTAAATACTCTGTTGCCAGCCCTTTTATGCCGTCTCCTTGGATGATGATAACTAACAGCCCTAAGAACAAAAGTATTGCGACAAAGAATATTCCTTTTTGCATTATAAGAAGAATGAGCTTTGTGCTTATATTAGT
>JACQMU010000110.1 GCA_016203425.1 Candidatus Woesearchaeota archaeon | reverse complement strand
TTTTGCATAATCAGATATTAGTATAACGTCAATCTTTTCTATAATGCTCTTAACATAGTTTATCATCTCTTGTTCTTTTTCATTTTGTGTTTTCTCCTCGTAATCATAGCGTACTAATTGATGGTTGTTTCCCATGATTCTGACTTTTTGGGTGGTTGGGTGGTTGTGTATCAGCAGTCCGTCTGTGTTGATGTTTTTTGAGCGCAATAGTGTTATTAGTACGTCTCTGCCTGCATCGTCGCCTGTTAGTCCTGTAAGAAAACATTGTGCGCCGAGCGCTGCAACATTCATTGCTGCGTTTGCGGCTCCGCCGGGTGCGCAGGTTTCGTTTGTGACATTAACTACAGGAACTGGTGCTTCTGGGCTTATTCTTGTTACTTCTCCCCAGACAAATTTGTCAAGCATAGTGTCCCCAATAACAAGAACATTTACTTTTGAAAAGTTTTCAAGGTGTTGGCTTATTGTTTTGTTGTCGTCATTCATTTTTTAGGATGTGTTCTGCGGCGTCTAATAAATCTTTTGCTTTGTATGTGGGATTAACAGAATAGGCTGCGTCATTTCCTGCTTTTCCTGTTTCAACAAGTATTGTATTGCAGCCTGCATTTTCTCCAAGTTTCACATCGCTTGTTTTGTCCCCTACAACCCATGATGCTGATAAATTAATGTGCCATTTTTTCACTGCTTGTTCTATCATTCCCGTTTTTGGCTTTCTGCAGTTGCACTCAATATTATGTGGCGGTTTTCCTTCTTTGTGGTGTGGGCAGTAGTATACGTCATCAACAAACTCACCTGTGTGTTTCAGAAAGTGGGAATTAAATTTATGATAATCCTCTTCTGTGTAATATCCTCTTGCTATGCCGGATTGAGATGTCACTACAATTAGGAGGTAGCCAGCATGTTTTAATCGTTTTAGCGCTTCAATTGCTCCTGGTATCAAAACAAGTTCTTCAGGTTTGTAATTATATCCTCCGTCGCCTATTATCGTGCCGTCTCTGTCGAGGAATACTGCTTTGTATCCTTTAGAGTCCTTGAATTCAGTCATTCCATTGTAGGTCTCAACCACTTTTTTAATGACATTGGTTGTTGAAGTGCCATTAAAACGTGGCAGTATCTTAACTTCCCCACCATAACGTTCAACAATAGTTCTGTCATGCACCTGTTCAATTTTGTAATCTCCACCTTTTGTGTAAATTTGTGGTCTTATTATCTCTAACAGTGTATTCGGCCACGGTTCGTCGTTAAGCGCCACATAATCTACACAGCCTATTGCTGCGATGATTTCTGCGCGTTCATCATGATGGTTGATTGGTCGTTTGTCTCCTTTGAAATGTTTGACTGATTTGTCTGTGTCGACTATTGCGATGAGAACATCACCTAATTTTTTTGATTCCTTAAGAAATTTTACGTGACCGACATGCAGGATGTCAAACACGCCATTTGTTGCAATAATTTTTCTTCCTTGCGCACGTAATTCATTTGTTATTCTACTTAGCTCTTCTTTATTCACTATAATTCCCATAATTAGCGCTCGAAGTCTGTATTATTTTAAAGCTTGTGCAATAATGTTTCATCTAATAGTTTGCACCAGATATGAATGATTAAAATGTGGCATTCTTGAATGCGGGATGTTGTTTGTGATGGAGCAATAACGTGCATGCCTGGTTTCATTTTCATTGTTCCGCCATCTTTGCCCCCTAATGTTATCACGTGCATTTCTTTTTCAATGGCTGCATCTATTGCTTTTAGAATGTTTTGTGATTTTCCGCTTGTGCTGATGCCAACAAAAACATCGCCTTCTTCGCCAAATGCACGTATTTGTCGTGCAAATAGTTCGTCATAGCCGTAATCATTGCCGATTGCTGTTAGTGTTGAAACATTAGTGTTGAGTGCAATTGCTGGCAGTGGTTTTCTTTCGCCTTCAAATCTTCCAACGAGTTCAGCGACAAAATGTTGTGCATCTGCTGCACTGCCCCCGTTGCCGCACGCCAATATTTTTTTTCCGTTTTGTAATGCAGTTATTATTGTTTGCGCGCTTTGTTCAATAAATAGTGTTAATTCATGTAATCTTTGTTTTGTTTCTATTGATTCGTTTATTAACTGTGTTATTCTTGCATGCATTTTTTCACAGCCTCCATGACTTTTTGTGGTGGTATTTCTTTCAGGCACTTGCCTTTTATTTGGTTAAAGCATGCGGGAAATTCTCCTTTGTGTACATTGATGCACGGGCTGCAGTATTGTTTTTCGTACAGTGAAATGTTTCCTTTTCCGTATGGCCCAAATCTTATCGGTAAATTCGGCCCAAATATGCCGATGGTTTTCACACCTTGTGCTGCAGCGATATGCATCGGCCCTGTATCATTGCTGATAAACAGTGTGCATTTTTTAATGAGGGCAAATAATTGTTTGAGTGTTGTTTTTCCTGCAAAGTTGTGTACTGCGTTTTTTTGGTGACACATGTTTCTTAATTGTTCGAGTTCTTCTTCGTCATTTTTTGTTCCTATTAAGATTACGTTGTTGTTTTTGGTCGTGAGTTGGTCTATTACTCTCACATAGTTTTCAATTGGCCATTTTCTGTCTTTGCTTGTTTCTGCAGTTGTTGGGCAGATGCCAATGAGTGTGTGTTGTGTTTTTATTCCTTGTATTTTTATCATATTGTTGATAGTTTCTTCATCAGTTTTTGAATACATTAAAGGCACAAGTTTTGTTGGCTGCGCATGAACATTGATTATTGTCGCAAGGTCGCAGTATGTTTTCACAACGTGTTGTTGGTCATTATAATGAATCTTCGCAGTATACAACGCTGCACGGCTCCCATGGCTGAATCCTATTGTTTTTTTCGCCAAAAAAGTTCCAATAATGGCAGAAATATTCAAATAAGGTTCGCAGTCAATTGCTAAATCAAATTGTTTGAATCGTTTTGTAATTGAAAAAATGTTGTTTAATTCAAGAACAATTATGTCGTCAATAAATGGTTGTCCTTCGTAGACTGCTTTGTTTCTGTTTCTTGCCAAGATTGTTATTTTTGTGTTTGGATATTTCTTCTTTACAGCTTCAATCATTGGCAGTGTTAATACAGATTCACCCACAGCCCAGAGTTTAATAATAAGAATAGATGTAGGCTCTAAATTAACATCTGAGTTTTTAATAAAGCAGCCAATAATCTTGCAGAATAATCTTCCAATCCATTTATCTGCTGTGCGGCTGATTTTTAGATTCATGTTTTGTCTCTAGTGCGAGTTTTCTCGTGAGTTCTGTTATGTCTTGTTCTATCATCTCTATTCGTACGTACGCTTTGAATATGAGGTAAAGCAGCAGTATTGTGCTGGTTAATATGGCTAAGTCCATTCCTCTGCCCAGCCCGAAGAAGTCTGATAATGTTACAATGACTTGTGGTATGAATGCGACGATGACTACGCTTGTCCATACAAATGTCCATAAGACAAATTCGCCTTTTGTTATTTTGTTGTCATGGAGTCTAAGATATGTTCTGCTAAGTGCAAATGTTGCGAAAATGATGATTAATATTTGTATTGGTTGTATCATTTCCTCACCTCGCGAGTTTGCTCCACAATAGTTTTGTTGCTATTCTGAGTGCTTCAATATTGCTTTGTCCGTGTTTTTTTGAATAATCAGTATAGATTATTTTAACCGGTACTTCTGTAAAAACAATCTTTTTCTTGTGTACTTGTGCGAGTATTTCGCTGCAGTGTGGCATGCCGCGTTGTGTTATTTCAATGCTTTGTGCAGCTTTTTTTGTCAGCGCTCTGAATCCTGATTGTGGGTCTGTTGTTGTAACTTTAAATAGTGCACGCATGAATATTCTTCCAAGAACAAGCATCATTTTTCTGGCTGTAGGAATATTGGAGTCATTGCTGAGAAATCTTGAGCCAAAACTAACGTCAGCTTTCCCTTCAATTAATGGTTGGATGACTGTTGAAATGTCCTCTGCTCTCATTTGGCCGTCGGCATCAAAATGAACAATTATGTCTGCCTCTTGTAACACAGCATATTCTGTTCCTGTTTTTAGTGCTGCGCCTTGTCCTCTGTTTATGTAGTGTCTGAGCACAGTTGCACCGGCTTGTTTTGCGAGAATGCTTGTTGTATCTTTGCTTCCATCATCAACTACAATGATGTTGTCGTATTTGTGCTTTTTTAAGTCATTAATGACAGTGGTTATGCTGCTGCTTTCATTGCGTGCAGGTATGACGATAAATGTCTTGTTCATCGTTCTGTTTTCATCAAGGTTTGTTTATTAACCTTATGAACTGGAAGTTGTCGTTGTGTACTTTCTCAGAACTAGCCCAATGATTGAGATTATCAAGATAATCGTAATTGTTGTTAATCTGCTTAAAGGTATTCCAATTATGTCGACAGAATATAATGCTATAGAAACCAGCGTGATACTTATTGGCATTCCAAATATTGTTCTTTCCAGTGATGTTAGATTGAAATTTAACAATATGCAATACCCTGGCAGAATAATGTACGCAAAAATTGCAAACGCAAGTGAAAACATTCCTTGCCAGCTTGTTGGTGTGAATATTGTTCCAATAAGTGCTGCAAATGCTAGAATGCTTGCAGTAATTATTAATGGTTTTAGTTCTTCTTTAGTTATCATTTTTGTACACTCCTATTTATTTTAATAATCGCCATTGCATCATTAAACCATGCGAGCGTATGTCCTATTTCAAGGCTTTGGTTTATAAAATAACCGCCGCAATGGTCAAATCCAGTTCCTTTGTACTGTAGTACAACGTAATCAAAGAATTTTAGTGGCACTGATTGGTTTCCTCTGTCAGGTCCGTTGAAGATATATCCTTCGTTTTCATTTTGGAATGGTTCGACAATGTCTTCAAATGTTGTTATGCCAGTTCTTTTTTTTGTATATGTTTCTTCCCCGTATTTGCCGTATTCTCTTAATGCCCACTCGCCAAAATATTCTTCAGGATAAGTTTTTTGGCAGAGTGCTTTGATATTTCTCATTGTATACCCTCTGTTTAAGTCTCCTTTTAGGTTGACGCGTTCGCTGAGCATGCTGAATTCGTGTTCAAATCCTGATAAAAAGAACACGCGCGAGTCTTTGGGTGTATTGTCTCGTATCCAGACTACGCTTTGCCACTTATTATCATCGACCAATGCCGCATCATCTATGGCGTTTAGTTCGTTGTAAGTATTATTCCATGTTGACAACAAGATGAGTGTGAGAATAACTGTAATTGCAATGCGCGTCATGTTTTGTTTTTTTATTATAGTGAGGGTTAGTTCTGTGATGATGGTTATGCCTAATGCTGGCAAAAGAACCAGAAATGGATATCCTTGGAATAATTGTCGTTCGGCTCTGTTTGCTGAGATGTTGAATAAAACATTGCTAAAGCCTATAATGATTAAATAAACAAGAAATAACAAGTATGTTGTTCTTTGGCTGCTTTGAAGATTTCTTTTGAAGTTTAGCATAATTGTAAAAATCCCGATTATGCTGAAAATATTTAGCCAGAAATCAAATCTCGGCCAGGGGAAATATTCAACGTGTTTGCTTCCTTCGCCGCTGCTGACTTGGCCTTGGATTGCTTTTATTCCTCCTTTGAGGTGGTCTTTGATTGTTAGTGGTAGAAAATAAAGTAAAAATGGTGTCATGATCAGTGTGATTACGATTATTGCTGTCGTGTATTCTTTTATAGTGATTGTTTTTTTCCAAACAAAGAATAATGGCAGTGCTGCAAAGAATGGTGCATAAAAAATAAGTTCTACATAATGTCCAAGAAATTGTTCAATAAATAAAAAACCAAAGAGAGTATACATCATTATTCTTTGTGTGCGTGTAATGTTAATTTCTAATCTGTGTACTAAAAGAAATAGTATTGTGGGGATTGTTGCAAATGTGAAGTAGTCGTATTGAAATCCAACGTACATGGGGAACAACCAATAGTGCGCAGGTATTGTTCCTATCGCTAACGCTACAAGTGCTGTTTCAGCCCCAAATAATTTGTTGAATATTGCAAATAATTGTAAAATAATAAGTATTGAAAGTATGTTTACTGTTAAGTATGCAGTTTGATAGACAGGCAGTGTTGTTAATTTTGTGAAAGTCGCTATGAATATGTAATAGAGTGTGGGGTGTGTGCCTATTACTCCTTCAATACCCCCGGTTCTGGCTTGGTTGTAATAATATGCTTGTTCTGAGTCATATATCCATTTTGTTTGTTCTGTGTTGGCAAAGACATCATATGATGTAATGACTGGGGGCATTGTTTTGTCAAGATTTCCTTGGCTGAATGGAAAGTTTCTTAGAACAAGTCCTGCAAACGCAAAGAAAATAACTGCGCTTATAAAAAATAACTTGTCATTTTCCATCTTCATCTCACACTTCGGTTTATTTTAACAATTGCCATCTCATTGTTCATCCACGCGAGAGTATGTCCTCGATTGACGCTTTCATTAATAAAGTAAGCCATGCAAGGATCAAACCCTGTGCCTTTGTATTGTAATACGACATAATCAAAAAATGTTAGTGGCACTGATTGGTTTCCTCGGCCTGGCCCTTTGAACACATACACTTCACTTTCGTTTTGGAATGGTTCGGCAATGTCTCCAAACTTAGTAAGGCCTGTTCGCTTGCGTGCGTATGTATCGCTCCCATAAGCGCCATATTCTCTAAATGCCCATTCGCCCAAATATTTCTCTAAATATTGTCCGTTGCATAATGCTTTGATGTTTTCTATTGTATATCCTCGGTTTAAGTCGCCTTTTAAATTGATTCGTTCGCTAAACATGCTGAATTCATGTTCAAACCCTGAGAGGAAAAAAGCACGTGCGTCTTTTGGAGTATTGTCTCTGAGCCAGGTGATGCTTTCCCATTTTGCGTCATCTACAAATGCAGCTTGGTCAATGCTTTTGAGTACACCGTACGTGCCGTTCCATGTTGAGAATAAAATAAAAATAGCAATTATTATCGTTGATAATGCAGTGAGTTTCTGTTGTTTGATTATGGAAAGTGTTGTTTTTAACAATGTTGTTATGCCTATTGCTGGGAAGAGAACCAGAAAGGGGTATCCTTGAAATAATTGTCGTTCTGCGCGATTTGACCACATGTTGATGGTGTAGTTGCTGAAGCCGACAAATAATATGTACATCAAAAAAAGGAAATAAATCATTTTACTATTCGTTATGTTTCTTCTCAAATTGGCAGCT
>JACQMU010000108.1 GCA_016203425.1 Candidatus Woesearchaeota archaeon | reverse complement strand
TATTACCACTACATATTTATAAATATTTGCATTTTTTGATAAATGTAGGGGTAGATTAGAAAGACATAGCTGCACAAAAAGTGAAAGCATTTATAAATTATGTGCTGTTTCTTTCTCGCCATGGAAGATTTAGAAAAGTGGCGCAAAGCAGGAAAGATAACTGCTGAAGCACTGATGTTTGGAAAGAAGCTGATTAAACCAGGTGCAAAATTAATTGACGTTGCTGATGCGATTGACAAAAAAATTGTTGAACTCGGCGCACAACCTGCATGGCCTACACAATTGAGTTTAAACGAAGTTGCTGCACACTACACTGCAGACCCTAATGAAGAAACCATTCTCACAGACCAAATTGTTTGTTTGGATGTCGGCGCCCATATTAACGGATGTGTCGGCGACACAGCATGTACTGTTGATTTAAGCGGCAAACACTCAAAACTTGTTGAAGCAGTAAAAGAAGCATTAAGAAACGCAATCAAAACAGTTAAAGTTGGTGTTGAAATACGCGAGATTGGAAAAGTTATTGAAGACACAATAAACAAACACGGCTTTAAGCCAGTCAAAAATTTGTCAGGCCACGGTATCAGCCAATGGGTGATTCACGACAAACCCTCAATTCCTAATTATGACGACGGCGATAAAACAGTATTGCAAAAAGGACAAATAATTGCAATTGAGCCATTTGCAACAACAGGCAGTGGAATTGTAGACGAAACAGAGCGAGGCAACATTTTTTCATTAATAGAGCCAAAACCAGTCAGAAGCCCATTTGCACGCGACATTCTTGCACACATTGCGCAAAACTACAAAAATCTGCCGTTCACAACACGATGGCTCACCAGAATCTTTGGCACAGCAAAAACCAGCCTCGGACTAAAGGAATTATTACATGTGGGAGCATTGCAACCACATCCGCCACTTGTTGAAGTGAACAAAGGAATGGTAAGCGTCTACGAAAAAACCTTGCTTGTCGACGACACAGTTGAAGTGCTGACGCCGTATGATGAGGATGCCTAAACCTAAACAAAAGGTTTAAATATTTGTTAACACAGAATACACATATAATGGTCAATATGACGTTATCAGTCCCTGAAGAGCTGCACCGTGAGATGGCGACGCACTCTGAAATAAAATGGAGCGACGTAGCGCGGCAAGCGTTTGAAAATAAAGTGCATGAACTGCACTGGATGGACAAAGTATTGCAAAAAAGCAAGCTAACGGCTAAAGACGCTGAAAAGGTTGGCCACGAAATTAAAGGTGAAATTCTAAAACGGTTTAAAAAATGAGGCTTGTGGTTGACACGAGCGTTCTGTTTGCTGCGCTCATTAAGGATTCAATGACAAGATGGATGCTCATGCATTTTGATGGCGAACTATTGACCATCGGATTTTCAGATAAAGAGATTAAAAAGTATAAAGATTATATTCTGGAAAAATCTGAAACGTCAGAGCTGGAGTTTAATGCGATTCTTGGAAAGATAAAAGAAAGATTAATTATCATCAATGACAACCTTATTTTAAGAAATATTGACGAAGGAATAAAAATAATGGAGAAGATTGACATTAAAGATGCCCCTTTCGTGGCTGCCGCTCTTGCAACTAAAGGAGATATATGGTCGGATGATGCACATTTTCAGCAACAAAAAAAAGTGAGAGTCTGGACAACAAAAGAACTTGCAAAGTTTATCTGAGGATGCTTAGCGGTATGCTGGCTCAAGCACTAGCTCATGTTCTGCTGGCTGATGTGCTTGTTGACTGCGTAAGTATCGCAACCGTTCAGCAATGTTCATGACATTTGATCGAGTGCATGTTTGGTGAACAAGCGTTGTTTCGTATATTTTGAACATTTTTTCAAGCCCTTCTTTAAGGAATGCTTCAACATCAGGTTTTTCCTGCACGCGTTTCCATTTTATTGCCGCAATCTCTTCTGAAGTTCTCACAACGCCGTGTTCATCAACTGCTATAGATGCGTCTGCGCATATGTCTGCTATTTCTTCAGGTGTTCTTGGCCGCCCGTGTTTGTCAAAGTTTATTAGGTCTTTTGTGGTCATAGTATGTTAACTCCCTTTTGTTTTGCTTCCTCTAATTTTTGGTACGAGCATGCAGGTAATGTTTTGATGCGTCGTTCGTTATCATCAATAAGCTCTTGTTTTTCTTGCGCTTTCCACCACATCTCTGCTTCTTGAGCAAGCGTGTCAACTAATTTCTGAACAAAAGCCGGCGCCATTGTGTCACACACTATTTCTGCGAGAGTGTTGACATGTGCATGAATTATTGGCATGCTTACGTTTAACAAATCATTGCGTTGTTCAGCTAATGCTTTGTTTTTCAGCTGAATTAATTCAGCAACATCATTTTGAAGTTGTTTAAGTGTTGGCTTCAGCACAGAGTATTCTGTACGCGAATGTTCTGGCTCTTCACTTGTCCAGCGCGCACCAGGATCGTACTCATTAATTAAAACCGCCATTAATACTGCAAAACAAATAATTATTGTAATCATTCTTACCACTCCACCTGCCGCGGAATTCTGCCTTCACTTAGCCACACCCTGTACAACTGGTCTGACGACATGAAAGGCAATCTTTCCAATAACTTCTCATCTTGCTCAAGCATTCCACCAATAGCATGTTTTTGGTCTTGGTAATTAGTTATAACACCACGCAATTGTTTCTCCATACATTCTGCATCACAAGGTTCTTTTGCGATATTAGCTATGCTTTGGTCATATCCTGCTTGGTTTTGTGCAAGATGTGTTTTTAGGCCTGCTATTTCTTCCTTAACTGTTGCTTCCAAACGCGCACGCGTGCGTTCTGAACTAAAAACTGCTCCACTACCAAAACTCGGCTGCCAGTAATTGCCCAGCAAAACAATGCTTAATCCTGCCACTAATAATAGTTCTAACATTATAGTCCCTCCAACTGTTCTTTCATGCAGATACGCTGTATTTGTCTGGATTTTTTTATTATAATACTGAATAATTCTCTGACAAATACCGCATCATCAAAACCACTCTCACTAAACAATTTTATCCTCTCCTGCAAAATTGCTTTCTCTCGTGAACAATCAATTATCCGCATTCTTGCTTTCTGTTTTTCTACGGCAATATTTTTCGCCACTTCAAAACGTCTCCCAAGTGTACGTAATAATTCTCTGTCAC
>JACQMU010000115.1 GCA_016203425.1 Candidatus Woesearchaeota archaeon | reverse complement strand
GTCATACAAAATTAATTCAATTATTCTTTTAACATCATCCTCGTGAATAAACTGCAATTTAGTATCACTGCCATCAAGCAAAACCATAATCGGAGAACAATAAAGAGTTTTAACCACGCCACCTTTTTTAAAATACGAATGGCCAATTGCAGTGCACATTCGCAGATTCACTAATTTGAAATCATGCCTTTTATTAAAACTGAAATAAAACTCTTCAACCTTCTTTTTGTTAACTGCATACACCCAATCCCTCGGCCTCAAAGGATGCTCTTCAGAAATCCACAACTGATTATTCTTCCAACCGCCATAAATACTCGCAGAACTAAAATGAATAAACTGCTTGACTGATTCAACAGCATCAGCAGCACGAAACACTGCAATCGAACCATTGATGTCAACATCATCCTCAAACAAACTATTGTGCTGCGGCTCCATCAAATAAGCAAGATGAATAATGTGTGTGATTTTATGCCGCACAAAAATTTGTTTCAGTCTTTGTTCATCACGAATATCACACTTTTCAAAAACAAAATTCAGAAATGCTTGTTGGCGCTTGTGCGACGCTAAATCAATGCCAACAACATGAATTCCTTTATCAGAAAAGTACTGCGACAAAAAATTCCCAACATAACCATTCGAACCAGTAATTGCGAGTTTCATGTTTATTGTTTGCAGACAGCCATCATCTGCGCAAAGATTTGCGACATTGTTTTTAACTCGCTTACGCGGCCGCGACTCAATGACGGCTCAATTTTATAATACGCAGCAGAGACATGCTCACGGGAGAATTCATATTTGTTACCCCCAATGCCTTTGTACCACAATGTCCCTGTAATAATAAGACCATCAATAAGGCAATCAAGTGTTTCTGAATAT
Source organism: Candidatus Woesearchaeota archaeon (assembly GCA_016203425.1). Classification (GTDB taxonomy): domain Archaea; phylum Nanobdellota; class Nanobdellia; order Woesearchaeales; family ARS49; genus JACQMU01. Next base: position 1,965 of record JACQMU010000115.1, on the reverse strand, counting down.
GGCCAATAATCCCGCGTATCAAACTTAAATTCCTTAAAATTACTCGGATATATTCTCTTTAATTCATAAAAACAACGATGCAGTTTTACACCATCAATACTGAATTCGTGCACAGACGAGGGAAGATAGTGCAACATGCCGATAAAAATTTCAGACGCTTCCATGTTTTTGCAGGATAGAACAAGATATTTAAATCTTCGTTTTCAACGGCACTTTTATAAATGCTTTCGTCTTAATATCACCTGTGACAATAAAAGTATCACCATCAAGCCTAAACCTGTTCTTGGAATGCCCACGCTGTTTTTGGATGCAAGTTATTAAAAATGTTAAAAGACCATCAGGGCCATTTCCATCACTGCCTTCAGGAATGGATATAGTGATTAAAAAACATTTTGACAGCTTTATGGAACGCGGAGAGTTACCACCTGAATTGCGCAAAGAAGACTGCATAAAAGGATGCACGCTATTTGACGACAAAGAAACACTAAAAACGTGGCGCAACAACTTTCAAGGAATACAACACACTGACAAAGAAACAGGCATTCTACTTCACGGAGCTATTGACACTCTGTTAGTTCACAACGGCAAACTAATCGTACTTGACTTCAAAACAAGAGGATTCCCACTCAAAGAAGACACACACGAAAACTACCAGACACAAATGGACATGTACAACTTTCTTTTACGCGCAAATGGATACGCAACAGAAAATTATGCATATTTACTGTTTTATTACCCAGACAAAGTAACTGAAAAAGGAGACGTCATTTTTGAAACAAAGCTCGTCAAGATTTCAATTGATTCAGAGCGCGGAGAATTTGTTTTCAAAAGAGCAATAGACACGTTACAGCACAAAGAACCACCCGTGCAAAGCGAACAATGTGAGTTTTGCAAATGGGCCAACAAATATTAATTTATTTTCTCACCACGAGCAAAACGACACACGCGTCCAAGAAAATCATCAGCATTTGAACCAGAAGGAGAGTGTTCAACACTCATTTCGCTAACAGAACTAACTTTATAATCAATCATTGCGCATTTCCACATCTCTGTGTAAGATAATTTAATTCTGATAAGCACAGCATCATTTGGAATTATTAATTTTCCACTGTAAGCAACAAGAATCCTTTGCGCAGCCAATTCAGGAGAAAGCCTTTCAATCACGGCATGCTTTACAACACCATAATGGTCTTTAGCATCATGATCAACACTCTTTGTTTCTGCAAAAACATGATATTTGTTCTTTAAATTGTTTGAATCAACAACAAAATACGGCTGTTTTTCACCAATTCTCTGAACAGGTGACAGACTAATGCGGTGTTCAAAAGAATGGCGATGCGCGGCATATATTTTAACTCTGCCGTCATTTTGTAATGACTCAATAAAACCAACAATATCATCAACACTTTTCGGAATGCCCTCTGTAGGTGTTTGAAGCAGTTTTTCATTCATTTTGTCATCCAACAGCATTTTATTTTTAAAACCTTCTATTCTGCGTCAACAGTGTTTGTTTCACTTCTTTTCGGCAGCCCAAATAATTTATAGAACTGGATTCCATAAACCTGAAAAAACTTATCCTCAATCATCACTGTTTTAGGCCCAACCATGTTGAAAGCGTTTGCAAGCTTAGGGGGCTGTGCTGCATTAATTACATCATCAATCGTGTGAGGAGCTTCCTTAAAAACAAGCTTAACATCACCAACAGGACAACCATTAACATGCTCATTTGAGTTAGTAAAATACAAAAAACCAACATCATCAACAGCAATCCTAAAATAATTCCTTTTTACTTCTTCCATATGTCTGAAACCTCCTGCGCGGACACCTCTTGCTTTAGCTTGTAGGGGGAGCGCGAGGTTTCCGAGCATGTCAAGAACCACTTGCTGTTAAATCTAGCGGTCGTTTATCACTTCACGCCACCCGCTTTAGTTGGTAGTTCTTGACACTTGTCATAAATCTTTGTTT
>JACQMU010000114.1 GCA_016203425.1 Candidatus Woesearchaeota archaeon | reverse complement strand
TCATAAACTTTGTCAACAAATTCTTTATTATCCTGACAAAAACGCTGAGCTTCAGATTCAACAATTGATTCCAATTCTTTATGACAGCCATCATCACAAAAATCAGCAGGCATAAGCGGAGGAAACACAGCATACGCTGCGTGAACAATTTCGTGCACAAGAGCGATTTTTCTTTCTTCTTGCGAATAACCCAAACCAATTTTTACAATGTACCCTTTACGATTGTCTGAATTGTCCATATGAATAAATGCGTTTTCAACACATTTGAGAAAAATTACTTTCTTTAGTAGATTATTCACAAAATAATCGACATCTACAGGAACCAAAGGTCTTTGTTTAACAAATAATTTAAGTTTTTCAGGAGTCCAAAGCCGAGGAAAAAAATCCATATTAATCAGTCAACAAAATCAATACCCAACTCATTTTCAATATCTTTTTTGTTCTCATCAGAAAGCTTACGGGTCTTGCCAAAAATCTGCGGAGAATGAACACCAGTCACGATAAGCATAACCCTCAAAGTACTTGCCATGTCCTCATAAATCTGTGCCCCCCAAATAACTCGTGCATCTTCAGACAATTTTTGAGAAATAGTCTCAACAACCTTTCTTGCCTCATTAAGAGTAAGATCCTTACTACCGATAACATTGATTAGAGCGCCAGTGGCGCCAGTAATATCGACGTCAAGTAAAGGATTGTTGATTGCTTTTTCAACAGCTTCAACAGCACGATTTTCAGAATCACTCTCACCAACACCAATCAAAGCAACACCACCATTAGACATTATTGTATTAATGTCAGCAAAATCAAGATTAACCAAACCTGCTTTTGTAACAAGCTCGGCAATGCCTTTCACAGCATTTGTCAAAATTTCATCAGCAACCTTAAATGCAGTGTGCAACGGAAGATCAGGAGCAAGCTCCAACAATTTATCATTAGGAACAACAATCAACGTATCAACCATTTGCTCCATGCGCTCCAGACCCATAACGGCGTTATCATAACGGCGGTTGCCTTCCATAGTGAAAGGCATTGTAACAATCCCAACAGTCAAAGCACCAATCTTTTTAGCAATCTCAGCAACAACAGGAGCAGAACCAGTACCAGTACCACCACCAAGACCGCAAGTAATGAAAACCATATCAGCACCCTGCAAAGAATTCCTCAAATCATGCTCATTCTCACGAGCAGACTCCTCACCAATCTTAGGATCAGAACCAGCACCCAAACCTTTCGTCACTTCACGACCAATCAAAACTTTTTTGTCAGCAGTCGTGTAGAGAAGGTCCTGAGCATCAGTATTAACAGCAACAGTCTCAGCACCAGCAATCCCAACCTCAGTAATCCTGTTAATAGTATTGTTGCCACCGCCACCACAACCAACAACTTTGATGCTGGCTTTTTGTTTTGACAACAATTCTTCCAATTCAGCATCAGCAATATTTGCCTTACGGTTAGAAACTAATTTAGGATCATTACTTTGCGAAGCTATTTTGTTGAAATCCATACCCCCTCAAACGAGCAAACAAAAGAACGTATATATAAGGATTATTGTTATCAAGCAATAACAAGTTATTTCTCCTGAGCATTCAACAATTCCTGCTGAAGAATGCCGTCATAAAGCGCAACAAATCTTTTAACAACCAAATTTTCAGCATTAAGTTTGTATAATTTTGCACGACCAATTTCCCGCGTTTGTTTCACTATACAATTAAACATTTTTAATTATTTGGTTTTTGTCGTCGACAGATAGTTTGTGTATTTTTTGATATCTGGGGGACTGCAACACCCAATCATAGAATTCTTCGCTTAGTTTATTAATCAGCAGTTCGTAAGATTTTCTTTCTTTTGAAAGATTAAAACTATCAAATGTCGCATCAATTTCTGCTTCCAAATCAGCAGAGAATTTTTTGTTAGCAGTCATGACTGCGTTTTCACGTAACTTTCTGTGCAAACAAGTTCCAACTGTGCTACAAACAAGTTCGCCAATTGTACGTCTTGCTTGTTGAATATTTACAGGGCATTCAAAATCATCAGGCATATACTCGCGATTAACATCAAGACGACAATACCAAGTTATGCCATGGTCAGGTTCTTTAAAATGAGTTTGAGATTCAACAGCGTATTTGACAACATCCTCGCTTGGAAAAAATACTTCGTTCTCATAATTTACTTCCATGTTTCTCACCTTCTTCAGATTTTGTTTTTTCTTTTACTTCTTCTTTTT
>JACQMU010000099.1 GCA_016203425.1 Candidatus Woesearchaeota archaeon | reverse complement strand
TGGCATCGTCTTAAAGGAGAAAATGTTTTTTTCTTGACTGGCACTGATGAGAATGCTCAAAAAAATGTGTTGGCTGCTGCTGATAAGAACACGTCTCCGCAAAAGTTGGTTGATGCTAATAGTCTTTTATTTAAGGATTTGTTGGAAACATTAAATATCTCAAATGATGATTTTATCAGAACAAGTGTTGATAAGCTTCATCGTGCTGGCGCTATAAAAATTTGGAATGCTTGCCAGAAGTCTGGGGATGTTTACAAAAAATCTTATGCTGGGCTTTATTGTATTGGTTGTGAGGCATTTATTACTGAGAAAGAGCTTGTTGATGGCAAGTGTTCTGAGCATTTGAAAAGTCCTGAACAAATTTCTGAGGAGAATTATTTTTTCAGGTTGTCTAAGTATGAGAAGGTGCTGAAAGAATTGATTGTTTCTGATAAGCTGAAGATTGTTCCTGAGTCGAGAAAGAATGAAATGTTGAGTTTTATTGATGCTGGTTTGGAGGATTTTAGTGTTTCTCGTCCTGCTGAAAGAATGAAGGGCTGGGGTATTCAGGTTCCTGATGATAAGTCTCAGATTATGTATGTTTGGTTTGATGCATTGACGAACTATATTTCTGCTCTTGGTTTTGCAAAAAACTCTTCTAAATTCAAAAAATACTGGCCGGCTGATGTTCATGTTATTGGAAAAGGCATTACGAGGTTTCATGCTATTTATTGGCCTGCTATGTTGCTTTCTGCTGGTGTTGCGTTGCCGAAATCATTGTTTGTTCATGGTTATGTGACAGTTAATGGCCAGAAGATTAGTAAGTCTTTGGGGAATGTTGTTGACCCTGTTGTTGTTGCCAAAAAATTCGGCGTTGATGCCGTAAGATACTTTTTGCTCAAGCAGGTGAGCCCTTTTAATGACAGTGATTTTTCTGAGGCTGCGCTTGTTGAAGCTACAAATGCTGATCTTGCTGATGGTTTGGGTAATTTGTTGCAGCGTACGTGTGTGATGTTGCAGAAATATTTTGGCGGCGTAATTCCAAAACCGGACAAATTTACTGAGAAAGATAATGCTTTGGTACGTGCTGTTTCTATTTTTGATGAAGTTAACACACTAATAGACAAGTACGAATGGAACCGGGCTGCTGAAAAAATTATTGAGGCTGTGCATCAGTGTAATAAGTATGTTGCTGAAACAGAGCCGTGGAAGATTGATGATAAAAAAAGGCTTGCCACTGTTTTGTACGTGCTTGTTGAATCATTGCGAATATTTTCAATATTGTTGGCGCCTTTTATTCCTTTTGCTGCTGAAAAAATTTCTGTTCAGCTTGGGCAAAAGAAAGTGTTGTTTAAAAGTGTATCGTTTAGAAAGACGACAAATGGAAAAATAAGAATTCCTGAGATTTTGTTTCAGAAAATAAAATGATAACGCTTCCTAAAAACAAAAAGTCTTATGTTGGTGCGCTTGCGATTGTTGCGCTGACAAATTATTTTATTCCGCCGATTGCAGGTGTGAATGAAATGTTGCGTGTTTTGTATTATGGTCCTAGTCCAATTCAAATAACTGCTATCAGTATTGAACAAAAAGTGTTGGCGCATAATGCTTCTGTTCTTGATTACTTGAATGCTGCTACAGAAATTGTTGGTGTTGTTTATGATCCTGAGAATAAAATTCAGTGTGCAGAATATGGCCGTGCTATTTTTGAGGCTTATCAAAAGTTGGTTGTGGTTAACGGAAGAAAAGATTTTGTTGACAAGATTCGTGTTTGTGCTGACATGAAAAAGAATGATGGTCATTTGTGGATTGAGTATAAAGATGGCGAGAATATTTTGCCGTACCAATTTTATCCTGGTTCTGAAGAAGGGCTTGTTGGTGTGCGTACAGTGTGGGGTTCTAAACTTCCGTATCCAACTGTGAATTCATTGGCTCGTTTTGGTGGCCTTGTTGGTGTGTTGATGAGTGAAAAGTAGCACAAAAGATTTAAACCCTGCCTGTACGAATGCAGCGTATGGAGCTTAAGAGCATTCTTTTTCCGCATGATAAAATTCGCCCTGTGCAGGAAACATTTATTCAGGATGTTTTGTCTTGTTTGGAAAAGCGAAAATGCTTGATTGTTCATGCTCCGACTGGTTTGGGTAAAACTGCTGCATCTTTGTGTCCTGCATTGTCGTTTGCGCAAAAGAAGAATCTCACTGTTTTTTTTCTCACATCTCGTCACACGCAGCACAAAATTGTTATTGATACTGTTCGCGCAATTAAGCAGAAGTATGGTATTAATGTAATTACTGCTTCTGTTATTGGCAAGAAGAATATGTGTTTGCAGCCAAATGTTGAGTCAATGCGCTCAAGTGATTTTACAGAATATTGTAAGTATTTGCGTGAGAATGGCAAGTGTGATTATTACACTAATGCAAGGACAAAGCAGACTGGTGAGTGCAAAGTTGCTTTAGCTGAATTAAGCAAGACAGCGCCTTCGGCTACTGAAGATGTTATCTCGCTGTGTTCTGTTAACAGGGTTTGTCCTTATGAAATGTCTTTGATGATTGCTGAAAAATCGCAGGTTATTATTGCTGATTATTATTATTTGTTTAACAAAAGCATTCGCGAGTCTTTTTTGAAAAAAACAAATAAAAGATTAGAGGATGCTGTTATTATTGTTGATGAGGCGCATAATCTTCCGTCGAGACTGCGTGAGTTGCTTACTAAAAAATTAACAAATCTTGGTATTAAGCGCGCGATTAAGGAAGCGAAAGAGCTTGAAAAGGATGATCTTATTGCTAAACTTGTTGAGGTGCAGGACATTCTTAACAAGCTTTCTAAGGATTTAAAAAATCATGAGGATCATAGGGTTGAGCAGGCTGTTGTTACAGAAGCTATTGGGCGTTTTTGCAAGTATGATGAGTTTATTGACGAGCTTGAGGAGGCTGCTGATTTGGTGCGTGATAAGCAGCGTCAGAGCTCGCTTGGTTCTTTGGCTGGTTTTTTTAAGTCGTGGCCTGAAGAAAGCATTGGTTTTTGCAGGATTATTAAGCGTGATGATCCTGTGATTGTTTTATCGCATCGTTGTCTTGACCCTTCTGTTGCCAGCAAAGATGTTATTGAAGGCGCGTATGCTACTATTCTAATGTCTGGCACATTGACTCCTACTACTATGTATAAGGATTTGTTGGGTTTTTCTAAAGATTGTGTTGAAAAAGAATTTGAGAGTCCTTTTCCTCAGAGTAACAAGCTTGCTTTGATTATTCCAAAAACAACTACTAAGTTTACTGAGCGTAATGATGCCCAGTTTCAGATGATTGCAAGGATTTGTGCAGATGTTGTGAATGAAGTTCCTGGGAGTTGTGCTGTTTTTTTTCCGAGTTATCAGTTGCGTGATGCTGTGAACAATTATTTTCAGGGTTTGTGTGAGAAAACTTTGTTGTTGGAACAGCCTGACCTTTCGAAGGATGAAAAACAAAAACTGTTGGACAAGCTTAAAAATTATGGTTTGCGTGGCGCAGTTCTTTTGGGTGCTGCTGCTGGTTCGTTTGGTGAGGGCATTGACCTGCCTGGTGTTCTTAAGGCGGTTGTTGTTGTTGGGCTTCCGCTTGACCGTCCTACGATTGAAACTCAGGAGCTTATTAATTATTATGATGCGCGTTTCGGCAAGGGTTGGGAGTATGGCTACACTCTTCCTGCGCTGACAAAATGTTTGCAGAATGCAGGCCGTTGCATTCGCAGTGAGCATGATCGTGGCGTTATTGTTTTTCTTGACCAGCGATATACGCACCCGAATTATTTGCGTTGTTTTCCTACAGACTGGCAGTTGAAGATTAGTGTTGATTACGTGCCATTGATAAAGAATTTTTTTAGTGCACCGATAGTGCCTTCTGTTGAACCGGTTGTACTCTCTGGGCAGGAATGACAAAATTATATATACTCTTATTATTATCGTCTCTCGAAGGTGAAAAGGGGGAACTATGTTTGATTTTTTAAGAAAGGGGAATAAAACTATCCGTGATCCTAAGCTTGAGAAGATTCGTCTTGCGCTTGAAAAGAAAGAACAGTCTTTGAAGGAGAAGGAACGCCTTATCCGCCATGCTGAAGCGCTTGAGGAAGAGCTTGCGCGTTATAAAGAATACGAGGAGGAGATTACCCGCAAGACAGCCGAGTGGAAGAATGCTGAAAAGATTTTTGCTGATGAGCGCAAGGTTATTGAGAACAAAAAGAAAGCCCTAAAAGAAAAAGAGGACAGTCTTAAAAAGCGTGAGGCAAAGGTTGCTGAGAGGGGCAAGGAATTTGAGTTGCGCGAGGAAGAATTGTTGCGCCACGAGTCTGCGCTTGAAAAGAGTGAAGAACGGGTTCGTCTTACGATTGCTCAGCTTGAGTCGAAAAAGCTTCAGCTTGAGGAACATGTGCTTGCGCAGAAGCGCTTGATTGCTGACGGGCAGAAAGAGCTTAGTGTTCTGGAAGCTCAGAAGGAGGCAATTCTTGTTCAAAAGCATGATGCAGAAGTGCTTTTTGATAAGAATAAGGAAGTTAAGAGAATTCTTGCTGACAAGGACGCAATGCTGAAAAATAAGGAAGCTGAATTGCTTAACAGCATTAAGGCTTTTGAGCTTGGTCAGTCTGTTCGTTTGCGCGAGGTTGACAAAAAAATTCAGCAGGAAGAGCGTGCTTCGCAGGACAGTTTGGGCAAGCTTGAAAAGGAATATGCTGTTGTTGATTTTGAGCGTGTTGAGCTTGAGAAAACAATTAATAGCCAGCATGAATTGCTTGCCAGTCTTGAAATTCAGTGTCGTGATGTTGAAACAAGGCTGAATGAGAAGCAGGCAAAGATTGATGCTGCAAAAAAAGAGCTTGCCTCTGCTGATGCTGGCTTGAAGGATTTTGAGAATATGCAGTGGGAATTGGAAAAGAAAAGACATGCTCTTGAAAAGCAGGAACGCTCTTGGGAGAAACAGTTTGAGGCTTCGCGCCAGAAGCTTCGCCAGAAAGAAGTTGAGGTGTTGCAGCGCGAGCGTGCTTTGGCTTCACAGGCAAGTTCTGTTGCATCAAGGGAGCGCCAGCTTGCATCTATTCGTGCTGAAAAAGCTGAATTGGAAAAGCAAAAGCAGGAGGCATTTGTTGTTCTGAAGCAGCGTGAGAGTTATGAGGCTGAAATGCGCCGCCTTGCTGGTGAAAATGAGAAGAAACTTAATGATGTTCGTATTGAAATGGAAAGGCTGCATGTTGTTCGTGATGATTTTAAGAAGAAAGAGCAGTTGGAAAAGGCTTTGAGTAAAGCTCGTGATGAATTGATTGAACAAAAATCTATTGTTCAGAATGACGCTGCAAGAATGCGTGAGTCTTTGGCATTGATAAGTAAAGAGCGCGAGAATAAGCTTGACGGGTTGCGTTCTGAATTTGTGATTATGAAAAAAGAAAAGCAGAAGATTGAGGCTTTGGTTGAGAAGGATATGGCTGTGCTGAAGGAAAAAGAAAATGAAGTTGTGAAAATGCTTGATGACTTTGAAAAGGAACGGCAACGGCTTGAGGCTGAAGAAAACATTATTGTTAAAAGAGTGCATTTGTTTGAGCGCGAGAAAAAACAGCACGAGACTGTTGAGAATAAACTGAATGAGCGCGAGAAATTTATTAAGTCTTGCGAAACCGAGCTTGAAAAGCAGGGGGAGTATATTGCCCGTGTGATTGAGCGACAAAAAAACCTTGATGATGTCGAGCAGGAAGTGAAACAGCTTGAAAAACAAAAGTCTGAACTTGAGGCGTGGATGAAACGTGTTTCGTCAGAACTGCTTATTGAGCCTCCTGTTGATAAAGAAAAGTTTATGAAAGAAGAGCCAGGTGTTGTTTCAGAGATTGAGGAAAATCCTGATGAAGCTTTGGGTGCGATTGCGCGCTTGCAGGTGAAGAAAGAGCGTGGTCTTGCCAAAACTTCTGAGGTTGATGTTGAGATTAAAAAAATTATTCAGAAGAAAATTCCTGTTTTGATGAGAAAAGAGGGTCCTGCTCGCCTTAATATTTTGTTGGTGAATGCCAAGGACAAGATTAGCAGTGGCCAGATTGGTGAGGCAAAAATCTTGATTCGTGAAGCTGAAATGCTTTTGGGCAGAGTGAAGGATGCTGAATTGCGCCGTAATTATGGTTATGATTTAAAAGAGCTCAAAACTAATATGAAGCTAGCAGTTCTTGCTTAGTTGCCTTTTGCATTTTATATAGCAAAAGGCAACTTTACTAAACTTATTGCCCCTCTTAACATATGAAAACGCAAAAGTTTAGGCAAAAATAGAAAAATTAGTTGACACTCACATTATCACTGCTGATCTTGCTCAAAATTCTTAAAGAAGAACCATTTTGTTGTTTGTATGCTCCAAGTAGGCAACACACCATTGCTCAAAATCAAAGAATTGTGCACGTTATTTAATCTCCCTAATCTGTTTATCAAAGACGAAAGCAAAAATCCTTTTGGCACGGTTAAGGATCGTCGGACTTCGTTTATTGTAAAAAATGCTGTTGAATCAAATGTGGATAAACTCGTACTTATAACCTCTGGCAATGCTGGTTATAGTCTTGGAAATTTTTGTGAAGGTACTAACGTCAGACTTGTTAACGTTATCAACAAAACAACAAATAGTTCTATAAAGAAAAAGTTAAAAGAATGCAGTATTGTTGTTGAAAAAGATTTGTCACAAAAGATTTCTTCAGAAGAACTCATAAACTTAGCAGGAGAAAAACCTAATGAAGTTGTGTGGGATGTCTGCGCAGGTTTTCTTGATGCTTACGAATCATTATTTAATGAAATAATGACTGTTAACCCTTCAATTATTATTCTGTCTGTCGGCAGCGGTAACACATTTGTCTCTCTATATAATAGTAT
>JACQMU010000101.1 GCA_016203425.1 Candidatus Woesearchaeota archaeon | reverse complement strand
TTCCTAAAACTTCCAAATAACAATAGTGCTTTTGGATTCTTAAAAAAATCTAAAAGAAATTCAACCACTCCGCTCACGTAAACAAAATTAAGATTATAGAGTATTTTGCTTTTAATGTAGAACCAGTTTGTTTGATTCGGTTTTATTCTCCATATTTTGCTTAATTTTTCAATAGTTATTAGTCCAAGTTCTTGAAATTCTGCAAGTATTTTTCCTATGTTAGCTTTTGCCACTCCAGCTTCTTTTGCCAAATCACTTAAACTAAACTCTTTTTCTGGATACCTAAATAAGACTTCAAGTATTTTCTTTTTTGCGGTCTCTTCATATAACTTAAGGTATTTTTTATGAACAGTAGGTTTTATCATATAACGTAAGTAATAAATAAGAACTATTTAAACCTTTCGAACCACAAACTATAAATATATGTTTAAACATAAACAGGGCATGGTTGTTAAAACAATAACTGTGACTGAAGATGCGTACGATGCAATGCATCACTTGAAACACGAAGGTGAAAGTTTTAGTGAATTATTTTTGCGTTTAAGCAGTAAGCCTATTTTAGTTAAGGATATAGTTGGGATTTTGCAGCACACGCCTGAAGAAGCTCGTGCTTTTGCTGAGCGCGTAAAAAAAATTCATGAAGAACTTGGAAAAGGGTGGGAGGAAAGAATTGCAGATGTACGTGCTAGACTCAAGCGCCATAATTGAGGTTATTGAAAAAGGGCCTAACGCAGAAAAAGTTCTCAGGGTAGTTGGGAATTCACCTTTTGTTACAACAAGTATTTGTCTGCAAGAGGTGTTGACTGGCACTACCGGTGAGCGAGATATTTTTATTTTTGAGAGCTTGCTAGGGCAAGCAGAGATTCTCGTGCATGATGCTGAAGCAGCAAGAGAAGGAGCCAAGATTATGCGTTCGCTGATTAAAAACGGCTCCAAAATAAATATTGCAGACGTATTTACTGCGGGTATAATTCAAGCGAATAACGCAGAGCTTGTTACTTTGGACAAAGATTTCTCGAAGATAAAAACACTGCGCGTGAAAGTTATAGAATAATTGTCACCACACCGAAGTTACAACAAAACCGCAAGGTTTAAATACCCTGCACATTTAGCTGAAAAAAAAGGTTTTTGTGAGGAAGACTATGAAACACGAAGAAGAAGCAGAATCTATTAATGACTTAATGGGTTGCCTTAAAAACACACCTGTTGTTAACATTGGCGGTGCTCCTGCCGAACAAACAGATGTTGCGCCTCAAACTACAAATAGGTCTGATGATGCTCCAATTGTGCCTCCAAATCCTTCTGGTTTTCCATCTTATGAAATTCAAAAACTGGCTGATGCTGGTGCAGAAATGGCAAAAACCCTCGAGCTTGCTGTTGCTGATGTTCAACGAGAGCGTGAGGCTGGTAATCAAATCTGGGCTATGCACAAAAAAGAAATGAGTGAGTATCGCGCAAGAGCAATCACAGGCATTAAGGGGCTTCTCGCAAAAGTTCGCGACATGGGAGTTGCTAAAATGGAAGCAAAAGAAAAGTTTGAAACTGAGCGTGCTCGTCTGGAAACAGAATTGATGGCAAAAGGCAAACAATCTACTTATTTTGAAACAGAATTGGCAGCAAAAAGTGCTGCGTATGAGCAAGTTCGTGAACAGCGTGATGGTTACGAAGCTGGTGAAACTGCATTTATTGATTATTTGATGCATAATCATCCAAAGATTATTGAGCGGTTCTTTGCACTTGGTCCACAGTATAATGCTGAAACTCATGAAGTTGATGGAACTCCGCTTACTGAGCCAAAAGCGTTTTACAAATTAGAAGAATTTGTTGTTACTGAACTCGCTAAAGAATTAGAGGGCTTGCATGCAAATGTTGAATCACTTGAAACTGCTGTTAAAGAAAAAGATAATTTGTATTCTGCTGTTTCAAATGAACGTGATGTTTTGAAAACAAAATTTAGTGCTCTTGAAGCGCAGGATGCTGTTGATGCAGCATACCTTGCTGAGCAGACTGCTTTTTTAATTGCTGCAAATGATAAAGCTTTGAAATATCTTGCAGAATTGAGGCATGATAAAAAATGAGCACAGATCCAAGTATTAAATATCAAGCTTTGGCCAATGCTGGCAAAACAGCAGTTCTTACATCTGCTGCTTTAATGACAAATTTGGACATT
>JACQMU010000100.1 GCA_016203425.1 Candidatus Woesearchaeota archaeon | reverse complement strand
ATTCTTAAGAGGCCCCGATGAGGGGTTTCTTTTTATTTTATTTATTCATCCTGTTTTATTTCTTATCTGTTGCCATAATTGTGGAATTATTTTGTGGGCGATAATTGGCAGATTAATTATGTCTTCTTCATTGTATTTTATTATTCTTTCTAAATGTTCTCGTTCTTTTGTTTGTTTGAATAACTGCCAGAGTGCAACTGCATCTATGCCGTTCATGCCGTAAACTTCGTCTGCTCTTTTTATTCCAAGCGTTTGTTCTATTTGTTTCAGTCCGCCTGTTAATCCTGCTTTTTGGCAGACAAATCTTAAGTCAACGTGCGGCACTGAATGAACAATATTAAAATATCGTCGGATAACCGGTAGATCAAAACTTGCGCCATTAAAAGTAACAATCATTTTGTATTTCGCTAATTCATCTGCCAGTAATTTTCTGTCAAGATTAATTCCGCGGACAAATGTTTTTGTTTGTTGCCCATCATATAAACCAACAACTGTTATGCTGCCATAATACCCGTCTGTTTCTATGTCAAGATAAACTGTTTCGTCTTTGAATGTGTTGTAGAGCCTCCAGTGTTCTGAACTTTTTAGCTTCTGCGCAAACCACGCTGCATCTTCTTCAAATAGCTTTTGTCGTGCAGTTTTTAGTATTTCGTCTGCAGTTTGTTTTGTTTTTGTGCTGAATCCTTTGATGTTCTTTGTTTCTAAAAATGTGTTCCAGTCATGAATATCTTGTCGCCACACTTTTTTTTCTTTTTCTAATCCTGTTCTTGGGAGAAAACAAAAGCTTTGTCGTATCATCGCCACAAAAAGGATTATTGGGTTTTTATCTTTTTGTGTGCTCGTGTCGAGAAAAGTTTATAAACGGTGAATAAAAAGAGCGAGTTATGAAAGCAGGGATTGATTTTGGAACAACACTCACTAAAGCAGTGTGGAAAAAAGATGATAAGTATGTTTTTGCTTCAACTAAAGAAAAGTCTCTTCAAAAAATTATTGATGAGATGAAAAAAGATGGTGTTGATAAAGTTCAGGTTGAAGGTGTGAAGTACACGCAGAAATACGCTAATGAATTATGGGATAATCTTTTTATGGTGAGACGAAGCAACTCTGATCCTATTATTAGTGAAATAAATTGTCAGGCAGTTGGTGCCAGAGAATTATTGTTATTCGAAGGTAAATCTATTGATGAATTCTTATTGGTGGGCATGGGCACAGGAACATCATATTCGTTTGTGATAAATAATGTTACGTCACACTATCCGATTGGAAATAGCATTGGTGGTGGTTTCATGCGTGGCCTTGCGCATTTGTTCGGCGTTCATCGTTATAGTGAGTTGGTGAGCAGGGCTGAGCGTGGAAACTTGTTGGATTTGCGTGTCAAGGATGTTCTTGCTGAGAAAAAAGATGTATTTGAAGGCGAACTCGTGATTGCAAATTTCGGTCGCGCAAATGCAGGTGATTGTCTTTCAGATTTTTTGGATAAAGCAAGTGGGCGTGAGCGTAATAAACTGAATGATGTGTGTGCAACCATTGTTCATTGTGTTGCTGTTGCAACCATAAGAGATGTTATGCTGTCCAGTTTAACAGTTGACGAAAATCAAGCTGTTCCAGAAGATGTTATTTATGTTGGCTCAACAATCGCATACAATCCTGTTTTGCAAAAAATGCTTAATGGCTACAGTTATGCGATAGGAAAAACCCCTCACTTTCCTGCTAATGGTGCATTTGCACTCGCAATGGGAGCTTATTTGAAAGCTGATGATTGCGTGCAAAAGGCTGAACATGATTGAAAATGTTGTTTCTTTTGAAGGTTGTGTTTTGTACAGCAATAATAGTGATGCTGTTAAAAAGTTTTATGAAACGCTTGGTTTGTCGTTTGTGCAGGAACAGCACGGCAATGGCCCTGTGCATTATGCAGCGCAGCTGAAACATAATACTGTGCTTGAGATTTATCCTTCTGAGTTTGGCGGTGTTGTGCTTGCCGACAGCGCTGAATACTCGACCAAAATCATGCTTGTAGTGACGAGTCTTGATGCAATTGTTGCTGCACTGAAATCTTCTGGTGCTGTTGTGAAAAAAAGTAAGAAATACGCAACAGTTTACGATCCTGACGGGCGTGCAGTAATGTTAAGAAATAAGAAAAAATAGCCCCGCACGGATTCGAACCGTGGTCTACAGGGTTCTCGCACAACAATGTATTGCACCAGAGCCTGTCATTCTTGGCCACTAAACTACGGGGCTGTGATGATGCTTTTATCTAATATCAAATCTCATAGTATATGAAACTTTGTGAGATTCGATAGTATAGCAAATCGCACTATTTTTGTTTTGTAATTTATGCGATTTGCTATAATAACAATTATAAACTTTACTCAATCGCAAAATTTATCTGCTTCGTTTCCAGAATTTTCTGTATTGTCTTGGATGGCTGCTGCCGTGGTGGGAACGGTTGCCGCCATGATTTTGTTTAAAGCTGTGTTTGCGTGATTGGCTTGTTAAGAGCGTGACTTTTGCAAATTCTGGAAGTGGTGTTAATGATATTTGTCTGCCTATGTCTCGCATAATTAGTTTAAATTCTCTTAAATCCTGTTGTGTGATTATGGTGATTGCCATTCCTTTTGCTCCTGCTCGTGCAGTGCGGCCTATTCTGTGTACATAATCATCTGGTGTTTGTGGCAGGTCGTAATTATAGACGTGTGAAATGTTGTTGATGTGCAAACCGCGTGAAGCTACGTCAGTTGCTACAAGTACGCCTGTTCCTTTTTGGTGCATTTGGTTTATGTTGTGTGTGCGTTGGCTTTGTGAAAGTCCGCCGTGTATTGCTATTGCATCAATGTTTTGTGAGCGTAGGCTTTTGGTTATTTTGTCGCACGCGTGTCTTGTTCCGCAAAAAACAAGTGCTATTCCTTGTGTTTCTGTTTTTAACAGGTGTACAATTAGTGAGAACTTGTCTTGTGGCGTGACGACGTATGCTTTTTCTTTTAGAAGGCTGGTGTCAACGTGTGTTTGTGCACAGATTATTGTTGGTGCGTTCATGTATTGTTGGACAAGAGAGTGTAGTTTTGGGGATATTGTTGCGCTAAAAAGTATTGTTTGGCGGTTTTTTGGTGTGTTGCGCAAAATTTTTTCTACGTCTGCAATAAATCCCATGTCGAGCATGCGGTCTGCTTCGTCAAGAACTACATATCTGGCAGTGCTTAATCTGCATCCTCTGTTAAGTAAGTCTAACAATCTTCCGGGTGTTGCAACAACTATGTCTGCATTTCGAAAATTGTTTAGTTGTTGGTTGAGTCCTACGCCGCCAAAAACTGGAAGAATGGTTACTGGTTTGTATTTTGAGAACTTTCTTAGTGCGTCGGTGACTTGTAGGCAAAGTTCTCTTGTTGGTGTCAGGATTAAGGCTTGTACGCCTTTTCCATGGTTGATGTTGGTTAGGATCGGAAGTCCGAATGCTGCTGTTTTTCCAGAGCCTGTTTCTGATTGGCCAATAACGTCTTTGCCGGCAAAAATTAGCGGCATTGTTTTTTCTTGTATTTGAGTTGGCGAAGTAAATCCTTGTTCTTGGACTGCTTTCTGAATTGCTGGTGGTAAATTTCTAAATGGCATAAGCAAGCTCCTATTCTATACGACAAACAGTAGTTTAGAATATTGACCAGTAATAACTGTTGCAGGTTATAAAGGTTCGTCTACTCAACATCATACTGAAAAGAAAAGTTTGCAATGCCTGCTGGGAAGGTTATGTCTCCTTCTGACACCATGTGTGTACACCTAACTGAAGTGTTAACAAATGTTCTGTAGCCTAATTTTCGCGCATCGTGACAGAATAATACGTCTTCGCCAGACATTATTTTTTCGCTGTATCGTAATTTTACTTTTTCTAACACTTCTCTTTGTATTAAGACGCACCCCATGCCGCTTGCTGCGATTTCGTAAACAAGGTCTTCCATGACATTATTGAGTGGAACGCTTCTGAGATAATTCTCATTTGCGGTTAATTCGTAAAGTACTGGTGCGATTTTTGTTTCGTTGCTGAACTTTTGTCCGCCGAGATATACACCGCTGACTATTGGCTGGTCTGGTGATAATAATTTCTCAATTGCGTCTGGTGGCAGCAGAACGTCTGTGTCGACGAAGAACAAGTAATCATATTTTTTCTCAACAGCTCTCTTGATAATTATGTTTCTGTTTGAAATGATGTCTATGATTCTGTCTTTGTTTTTTGACGGGTTTCTTATGGTTTCATAGCCGTATGATTTAATTAGTTGCGCGTGTTTTTCTTGAATTGAATTGTCTGCAAAGAGAACATCATAATTAGTGTATGTTAATTGTTTGAGCGCTGTCAGAAATCTTTGTATACAGTGTGCGTGTCCATCTGATGTTGGGCACCCCATAAGAATTTTTGGTTGTTTTTGGCTCACGATTTGAAATAAAAAACAATTCTTTAAAAATGTTCTTGAATTATGGCAAAAGACGCTGATGCTTAAGCGCCCAATAGCGTCTTTTGCTTGTGTCGAGAAATGCCCATAGATGCATAATTGGGCATTTCTTGAGCACCTTCACGAATTTCTTTGTTGTGCATCAAATGGAAATTCGTGAGGTTACGAGAGGACAACTCTTACCCATTTATAGGAAAGGAGGTTGATTTTCGTAATGTACTTTCCTTTCCTATATTAGCGGAAATTAACTAAGTTTATACCAATATTAATTTCCGCCGCTATATGTAAAACGCAAAACTAAAAAGAAAATCGACCACCGGCAGTCAGAGACTGGCAGGATTCTCGCCCTTCGAGCTCGGGTCGATTTTCTTTTAGTCCCAAAAATTTTT
>JACQMU010000107.1 GCA_016203425.1 Candidatus Woesearchaeota archaeon | reverse complement strand
TGTTGTTATTTTGTTTATTTTGTTAGGCATATTCCATAATGCAGTTCGTTTGAATGAATGGCGTGGTGGTTGGGGTGCTTATTTTCTCGGCTATAATACTGTGAGGCAGTATATTGATGATACTTCGCATGATGCAATATTGTTATTTCGCTGGGATCACATGCTGGCAATTATGTTTGATCCTGAAAGTAGCAATACACAAGCGATGGTTAAGGATAAAGATTTGACAAATAGTTCAATTCTGCGTTATTACGCCAGGAATTATTCTGCAGTGTACATCACAAACCGGAGACCGCTTGTTTTCAATGATTCCAGCATTGTTAATATTGCTAATCTCACAATTGTAGACAAGTCTCCGTACGGCGTCTTCAAAATGGCTGTTGGGAGATATTATTCAGAGCCATTCTACTTGTACTTGCTCAATAATCAAAAACCCACTAATTACCATAAGGTATATAAGCCCGCCAAACCCACCAAATAATTATGGGTGAGACTGATGATTCCTGTTTGCGAGCCGACACTAAAAGGCAATGTTAAAAAATATGTTGACGAATGTATTGAAACAAACTGGATAAGTTCGCAGGGCAGATTTATTGATGAGTTCGAGAGGGGTTTTGCTAAATTCTGTGGTGTGAAAGAAGCAATTAGTTGTTGTAACGGCACAACTGCACTCCACCTGATGCTTACCGCTGCGGGGGTTGGTGGTGGAGATGAGGTTATTGTTCCTGATTTCACCATGATTGCTTCCGCTAATGCAGTATTTTATACTGGTGCAAAGCCCGTATTTGTTGATGCTGACAAAGAAACATATTGCATTGATATAAATAAAATAGAAGAGAAAATAACAAAAAACACAAGAGCAATAATGCCTGTTCACATTTATGGTCATCCTTGTGATATTGGTCAAATAAGGGATATTGCTGAAGCAAGAAATATTCTTGTTTTGGAGGATTCTGCAGAGGCCCATGGCGCTGAATACAAAGAAAGTCGTTGTGGAAGCTTGGGCAATGCTGCTGCATTCAGTTTTTACGGCAATAAGATATTAACAACTGGCGAAGGTGGGATGGTCGTAACAAATGATGCAGATATCGCAGAGAGAGCAAGAAATTTGCGAAATCATTTTTTTGGCAAAGGTGCTGACAAATATCTCCATAAAGAGATTGGATTTAATTATCGCATGACCAACATTCAGGCAGCTATAGGTCTTTCACAGTTGGAGATTGCAGACGAACTAATTAATGCGAGAAGAAAAAATGCACAAGTGTACAATTCGTTGCTCAATGAAATAAATGGATTAATGCTGCCACCAGAAAAGGAGTGGGCAAAGAATGTTTATTGGATGTACGGGATTGTACTGAATGAGTGTCTTAAAATAACAAAAGAAGATTTCATGAAAAAACTGTTGGAGAAAGGCATTGATTCAAGAAGTTTTTTTGCTCCAATGCACAAACAGCCTTGTTTTGCAAACAAAAACATGTTAAATCTTCCTGATTGTTCAGGCAGCTATCCAGTTTCAACTTTTCTGAGCAAAAGAGGTTTATATCTTCCAAGTTCAAGCTCGCTGAATGAAGAACAAATCACTGTGGTTTGTCGTGCTATTGCAGAAATTCTCAATTACGTGAATTTCTAGTCAGAGGGACAAATTTATAAACGTAGAATTTACGTTGAGAATGCCTGCCGAAAAATCCTTTTATTTTTGCATATAAAGAATTGTCTTCCGGTCCTATTTCTGTTTCTAATTCCAAATATTGTTTTGCTTCAACCGGTTTTGTGTCTGCCACATACACTGTAGTGAAATTTTTTGAAATGCTAAATAATTTTCTATACTCAGTTATGTTTTTAAGCAGTATTTGTGAATTGTTTGTTCTGAAATAAAAAGGATTGCCATGGTTGTACTGCTCAACAAGTACGCTGTTTTGCGCATTTGCATCAATGTAGTTGCCCACATTTTGCCAGCCAATAAAATAATCCCCCCATGCTCCGCGCCATGCATTTAAGTTCTGGGCATGCATCACAATAGTGATTATTATGAAAACAGATAACAGTGTTATGATGATTTTTTTTGATTTTTT
>JACQMU010000106.1 GCA_016203425.1 Candidatus Woesearchaeota archaeon | reverse complement strand
ATACTGCAACAAATCCCACAAATCCTCAATAATAATTTCAGGAGCACCAGCATTAATGTTCTCAAACAAACGCTGATTAATTCGCACAATATCACCAAGCTTGTGCGTTAAGTCATCCTCAGAACGTTCACCACTCTCAAGCGTAATTGACGGACGAATAGTAACAGGAGGAATTTCCAGCACAGTAAGCACCATCCATTCAGGACGACAAACCTTTGGATTCATTCCAAACAATTCACAATCTTCATCAGTAATCTTTTCAAAACGAGAACGAATTTCAATAGGAGAAACACGCTTTTCATTCTCAATAAAAGTAGTTGGCTTTTCAATCGTAATCTTAAACTGCTTTGCCTTACAATAAGGACACTTGCCGCCATTCTTTGCAGCATCAATAACACCCTTAATGGCACTTCTTCGAGCATCACCACCAGACTCCTGCTCAACACGAGCCAAAGAAGCACTATATTTTGCAACCTTGTCCTCACCAATCATTATGCGGCCACACTCGCGACAGGTTGAGCGCAACAACTGATGAATAATCTTAACAAACTTAACATGCATAACAGACCTTGCAAGCTCGATGTATCCAAAATGCCCAATACACTCTTTAAGCTTTGAACCACAAGTCTTGCACTTCAAGCCAGGATCAATAACACCCAAACGAACATCCATCAAGCCACCATCAACAGGATAACCCTCTTTATCATACAATTCAGGAGTCACAATCTTTGCAGATGCCATCTTCTTAATCAGCTTAGGGCTAAGAACACCAAAAACAATATTCTGCACCTGCTTAGAAACATAATTATGAACAGCCTCAATAGGAGTCTTGCTAAAATCTTTTTTGTCCTCTTTCTTTTCAACAACAGCGTCAGCAGGAACTTCAGGCTTTGCTTCAGATTTTGTTTCTTTCACGTCAGGTGCTGCAGCTGCTTCCATCGCATCAACTTTTTGCTCTTCTTTAGTTTCTTTCTTCATTTTAGTTAGTTTTTATTTTTGTAAATTATTAGCATCATACATAACTATAACATGGAAGTCATCTTTGCAGATAAGAATATAGTTTCTTCCGGCATCGATACTTAAAGGTTGTAAATTCATAGCCCGACTTTCAGGAGTATCAGCAATGTGAACTTCTTGAATAGACTCTGTTTCTGGCCTTATTTCAACATAACAATCATTCTCAACCAATCTAACCAAAGCTGGCAGTTCACTAAGCAAAGGATTATCGCCAGAAACATCAACACACTTGTTAAATACATCAATTGTTTCCATTAAGCGCTCTAACTCTGCTTGAGTACTAACTTTGTACGTTGGTTTTATTTTTGACATTTTTTTCCTCAATATTTATTCTTCAACACAAGCTTTGGATAAACACCCAAAGACTTAAACTCATCAAGGATTAATTTGAACGCATAACTAATCTCAATATCACTCACTTCAACATTATCACCACAAATCTGGCAATAACGCTTGTCCTTAATTGTATCATGAATAGCAATAATTCCACAATTCTCGCACACAGGCACAACAGTCTTGTCAGAATCAAATCGCTCCTTCTACAACAAAGCAGCACCATGAGCAACAAAAGTATCCTTTTCCATTTCTCCAAGCCTCAAACCACCCTCTTTCGCACGGCCCTCAGTAGGCTGGCGCGTAAGCAACTGAATCGGGCCACGAGCGCGCGAATGAAGCTTGTTCGCAACCATGTGCTTCAACTTCAAATAATACATGCTGCCAACAAAAATTTTAGCATCAAACATTTCACCAGTAATGCCATTGTACATTGTTTCAGTTCCATTCTCGCGAAAACCAAGAGTTAACAATTCTTTGCGCAAAACTTCCTCAGGCTCACCATCAAAAGTAGTTGCATCAACATAACGGCCAGCAAGAGCGCCAACCTTTCCGCCAACAAGCTCAACAAGATGCGAAATCGTCATACGGCTTGGAATACCATGCGGAGTAAACAACAAATCAGGAACAATGCCACTTGCTGTAAACGGCATGTCACTCTCAGGAACAATAATGCCAGTAACACCCTTCTGGCCGTGGCGGCTGATAAACTTGTCACCAATCTCAGGAATTCGCTGATCACGCACGCGAACCTGCACAAGCTTGTTACCCTCTTCATTCTCAGTAACAAGCACAAAATCAATAACACCTTCTTCACCATGCTTCAGCGCAACAGAAGACTCACGACGAATGTTAGACGCAAGGCTGTACTCATCCAACGAACTCAAAAATCTCGGCGGAGAAGTCTTGCCAATCAAAACATCCTCTTCCCTAACCTTTGCCTCTGGAAAAACAATACCATCATCCTCAAGCAAACGATAATCACGCTCACTCTTGTAACCCTTAACTTCCTTATCAGGAATACAAATCTCATCCATCAAACCACCAGAATAACGCAATTCCTCAGCAACAGCAGGACGGAAATAAATACTGCGGGCAAAACCACGATCAATAGAACCCTTATTAAGAATTATTGCGTCCTCAATATTATACCCCTTGTAACTCATAACCGCAACAACAATGTTCTGGCCAGAAGGATGTTTGTCATAATCAGACAACTCATGCATCACAGTCTGAACAATCGGAACCTGCGGAGTACAAAGAAGATTAACATCCATATCCATGCGAACAGGAAAGTTAGCAGCATAAAAACCAACAGACTGCTTAAGATTACGCGCGCCAATAATCAAACGAGCAGACTGAATATTGTGGCCAAACGGAATCAATGCAGTAGACAAACCAAGCATTGCCAGAGGACTCATCTCAAGATGAGTATGCTCAGGAGTAAGCTCATGCTCAAAAAAAGCAACCAACGCATTCTCTTCCTCAGCAGCATCAATATACTCAACAACACCCTGTGACACTAAATCATTCCACGAAATTTCTTTCTTCTGTAACTGCTTGATATGCTTCTCAGTCAGCAAAGGAATACCATTTTGAATAACAATCAACGGTCTGCGAAGCCTTCCACGACCAGACTCAATAACAACACGGTTTGCAGTTTCATCCCACAAAACATTAACGTTAGCAGACAAAACACTCTTTCTGCGAGCATCACGAACAGAATTAACAAAAGCAGCACCACTATCAACATCACCAACATACTTGCCATTCAGCAACACTTCAGTCATTTATTCACACCCCTTAAACCAAAATTCTTCAAAGACTTCACAACCTCAGCTTCATCAGCATCACTTGAAACACTTGCAAGCATTGCAAAATTCTTACGAAGCCCAATGTTTGTTCCTTCAGGAGTTTCACTCGGGCACAACCTTCCAAGATGTGTCGGGTGCAATTCACGAGCCGCAAAATTCTCCTGCGATGACGACAAAGGACTAACAACACGCTGCAAATGACTAAGAGTATTCAAATAATTAAGGCGCTGAATGCGCTGAGAAATACCCTTTCTTCCGCCAACCCAGTTGCCAGTCGCCATAGAACTGTAAATCCTCGACGTCAAAAGCTTATCACGAATAATAACCTTAATGCTTGGAAATTTACCACGCTTAACAATACGCTGGAAATTATACAATAAATCACCAACAAGCACTTTCAAATTCATGCGAAACAAATCAGAAAGCAAATCCCCACTCATTTTAATGCGCTTGTTCATATAATGGTCTTTGTCATCAAGAGGAATTTCACCATGCGACGCCTCAATATATTTCTTAAGCATTTTACAAAGATTGTAAGCCTTCTGAATACGGTCTTCCTGACGAGTACCAACATGAGGCAACAAATATTTTTCAATAATCTCATTCATGCGCTCAATGCGCACATCACGCGCCTGCGTAATCCCAATCTTGCGCGCAATAACATCAATAGCATCATCAGCATTCTTAGTGCTGACAAACTCATACAAATTAATCAACACTTCATCATACTGCTTTTCAGCAGAAATAAGCTTCATAATATCTTCATCCTTAACAAGCCCAAGCGCCTTGATGACAACAATAATTGGCACGCGCTTCACACGCGTAAACGAAAGATAAAAAATTCCATCCTTCATCTTTTCAATTGTGTGCGGAATCTTAAAAGGCCCACGCTCTGAAAAAATCTTGCCAACAAAATCTGTCACGCCACTTGTTTCCTCAACAATAAACCTGTTAGAAGCAAGGTCTTCAATATTCACTAAAACACGTTCAGTGCCGTTAATAATAAAATAACCGCCAGCATCATAAGGATCCTCGCCTTTTTCTATCAGCTCTTCGGTGCTTAACTTGTTCAGATGACAAGCATTACTCTTCAGCATAATCGGAAGATTTGCAACCTGCGTGGTAAAATTTTCCCGCTGCACGTCATTAATGTGCGCACTAACCTCAATAAAAACAGGAGCAGCATAACTCAATTTTCTCAACCGCGCTTCAACAGGATAAATATTCCTCTTACTCCCATCAGCCTCAGTAATCTCTGGCTTTGTCACCCAAATCTTGTCAAAACGAATCTTAAAAGAATCAACATTAGGCGGAATAATAGTAGGCTCAATCTCCTTATTCTCATCAACAATCGCCTGCAGTTCCCTCTCAACAAAATTATTAAACGACGCAATACTCGAATTAACAAAAGAATTGTCCTCAAAATATTTTTTAATCAAAAGCTTAGGATACTCAGCCACGCACAACCCTCCTGAAAAACAATGTTTCACCAGCAGTAGGGCTATTGCGCGCAATCTTTACAACATCATCTTCCTTTACACCAAGCTCGGCAACAGCAGGGTCATCTGCAAAAATTCTTGGCAATTCTTTAAGAGTTATTTTGTATTTCTCAAGAATTTCATTCTTTTCCTTTTCACCAACCTTTGAGTGCTTTGGCACAATCACGTGTTCATTCACATCAAACTTTTGCATAAGCAACCCCCATTCCCTGCTACAATGACGGGCCGGACGAGACTTTCGGAAACAGCCTTCGAACTCGCGACCACCTCATTAAAAGTGAGGTGCTCTAGTGCCCCACCATATTGGTGTCCAGGCTGAGCTACCGGCCCATAAACATCATCACTCATCTTCGTTAACATTCTAACCATCATGAACATTATGCGCATCAAAGGCGCCCTGGCCGGGACTTTCACGAGTTGCAACCGTTGCTGCAATTCCATTTGAACCCGGGTCGAGGCCGTGACAGGGCCCCATCCTAGGCCGCTAGACTACCAGGGCGCAATACGACGAGCCTCACGTCTACAATTTGAAAAAATTGCAGAAATTAGGCAGGTCGAGCTATCATTTCTCCTCACTAATTAGTATCTTATTTATAAACCTTTCGAAAAGTATTTTCGAATTCGCAAGCTCATTCAGAAAATACTGCAAAAAGGCAGCAATTTAATTGCAAGCACAACAGCCAGGAGCAAGTTCAGGTGTTTTTTCAGGAACACCAGTTGAAGCATCGCTGCCAGCACCATTTGGCGGCTCTGAAGTAATAGGGTTTGCAGCACTTGAAGGAGAAGTTGAAGGAGAAGGATTGTTGCGGGTGTGAGGGCGATCAACCTGCGTGTTCTTAGACGGAAAAAAGCTTGTTTTGGGAACAGATGCCTGAGGGCTGCCAATATCACGTGCACTGTCAGCAATACCCTGCGCGTTTTCAGCAACAACCTCTGCAATCGGTGCAACAATCTTTCGTGCAGCAAAACCAGTTACTGTATCCTTTGTGCCCTCAAAAAAACTCTGGATGTATTCACCAACATACGGAATATACGGCAATCCATAGACTACAACATAAAACAAAGCCATCACGATAACAATCCGTTTCAGCAAAGCGAACAACACCATAACAGAAATTACGCAGGCAAACATTATAAAATTATCGTTCAAGGCTATAGACTTTGCAGTAAACCTTTTATTCATTAAGTACTTTCATCCACTAATGCACAAAGAGCATATTGCAACTTACGGACTTTTTATTGTAGTCTTCATTATTTTAACTTTCTTATTTTTCCTCAACCCAACAAAAACAATCACTGGCTCTTCTGTAATACAACCACAATTTTCTGTCCACAAACAATATTTGAATCTTGAACTGTTTGAACAACAAAGCATGCTCAAAACAACCATCAAACTTGATGATTTAAAACAACCCTTCTTTTTAAAAGACATTAAGCTGACAGGAAAAGGAACAGGATTCTTCAGAATATGGCTACAAACACCAGCAGGACGAAGATTTTTATTGCTCAACAGCAATTCAATGAAGAAAAAAATACCGCTAACAGGAAGTTATGAGGCATTCTTTCAAGACAAACCATTTGTAGCACAAATAACAGGATTTGCAGTAAAAGACAACAAAAAAAATGATCCAGGTAATCAAGGGCAAGGCAACAACGACAATAAAGCAAATGACAATCCAGGAAAAGGAAATGACGACAAGGAAAACAAAGGAAAAAATAAAGAAAATTCTGAAACACCACAAAACAGGGCAAAACTTGAACGAAAACTTGAAATGATTTATGGGCCATCATGGCTAACACCAGCAGAAAAACAAGCACTAAAAAGAGCAACAGAACCAGAAAAACTCTTTGAAACAATAAAATTTGAAAATGTTTGCGTCACCTGCTCGCTGCCAGATGGGGTTATGGAAACGCAACATGATTTGCTAATAGAAATTGACGGATTTCTGGAGATTAAAGAAATAGATTACACAACAGAACATCTTGGAAAAAATTAGTACACATTAATATTCAACTCCTCTTCTTGCATGCACACCTTTGTCAAACGGATGCTTCACAGACTTCATCTCAGTCACATAATCAGCAACCTCAATTAATTCTTTTGGTGCATTTCTGCCAGTGCAGGCAACTTCAGTGTACTTGTGCTTTGCAGCAAGCACTTGCAGAAATTCATCCAGCGCAACAAACCCAAGATTAACAGCACAATTAACCTCATCAAGCACAACCAAGTCATACTCGCCTGACGACAGCACTTTTTTTGTGCGCGCCAAAGCATCACGCACAAATTCCTTCTGCTTTGCGTCATTCACAAAACAAAAACGGCAGGTGCCACACACAATATCATCACGAACATGATTAAAAAAAGGATATTCATCAGCATTCTTCCCCAACAATTTTAATTGTTTTTCTTCAAGAACACACTTTCTGCCAAACTGCACTGCCTCAATGTTAGGAAGAAAATTTTTTATCGAAACAAACTCACCTGTGTATGCGCCACCTTTCATAAATTGAATTATGTAAACCTTCATGCCCTGGCCGACAGCGCGCAGAGCCAAGCCAATAGACGCGCAGGTTTTTCCTTTCCCATCACCAGTATACACGTGAATAAGCCCTAATTTTTCTTTACCCACAAGCCACCCCTTTATACGATGAACATGATTATTTTTTTGGAGTGAGACTGTTTTAAAAAGTTAATACTATCCAAAAGGATACTTCACTATTAAAACAGCGGGCACTTGACACATTCACGCTCATCACACCCGCGCACGCCAGAATCATATTTTGTACACCACTGCCGCATTGCCGTGATAATACTGTTAAGCGCCTTACCTTTCTTTGTCAGATAATATTTTGTGCGCGCCGGCATTTTTTCGTTAAGAAGTTCTTTAGCAATCAATTCCTGTTCTTCAAATTCCTTAAGCCTTGCCGACAAGATTTTTGGGCTTATACTGCCAATACGCTTAAAAATGCAGTTAAACCCATTTGTACCATTTAATGCAACTTCCTGCAGCACTACAACTGCCCACTTCTTGCCAACAACTCCAGTGATTTGAAAAACAGGACATTCTTTCATTGTAACATAAGCCAACTATCCCTAAGGAAACTGATGTATTTTTATTAAACTGATGACCGCAATATAAATGTTTTGAAAAAAAGGTGCATTAATGTTGTTAACACAATCAATAAACACAATTGTCAAACGCGACGGAAGGCGCGCACAGTTTGACCCCACAAAAATAACAACAGCAATCCAAAAAGCAGCAACAGCAGCCAGCCAACCAGCTGACATGCAAAAAATAACAAGCGCTGTCCTCGAGGCACTTAACAAAACCTACACAAACGAACAGCCGCCCACAGTTGAACAAATATCAGACATTGTTGAACAAACATTAATCCAGCTAAGCTACGCAGACATTGCAAAAACATACATCCTTTACAGGCAAAGAAGAACAGAAGAACGCAAAGCAAAAGAAGCACTTCTCGGCGGGCTGCCAGTCACGAACAAAAAAATAACGATAAACTCACTCCGTGTTCTCAAAGAAAGATACCTGCTCAAAGACAAACAAGGAAAAACAACAGAAACACCAGACCAATTATTCCTGCGCGTTGCAAGCAACATCGCACAAGCAGACAAACTGTACGACGCAGACGCAGACACCCAAAAAACAGCACAGGCATTTTACAGCATAATCTCAAACCTTGACTTTCTGCCAAACTCGCCAACACTAATGAACGCAGGAACAAGCATACAACAGCTCTCAGCATGCTTTGTGCTTCCAATAGACGACAACATGGAAGGAATTTTTACAACGCTTCTTCATGCGGCGCTTATCCACAAAAGCGGCGGGGGAACTGGATTTTCGTTCTCGCGCCTGCGGGCAAAAAATTCAATCGTTTGCTCCACACAAGGCGTAGCATCAGGGCCGGTCTCATTCCTAAAAGTATACAACGCAGCAACAGATGTTATCAAACAAGGCGGCAAGAGGCGCGGCGCAAATATGGGCATCCTGCGCATAGACCACCCAGACATCCTCGAATTCATAAACTGCAAAGAAAAAAACGAAGACATAACAAACTTCAACATTTCAGTAGCACTAACTGAAGAATTCATGCAAGCTGTAGAACAAGACTCACAATACGCGCTCAAAGACAGCAAAAACATTGCAGTTGCAACACTCTCTGCACGCATGATATTTGACATGCTAATATCAGCAGCATGGCGCAACGGCGACCCAGGAGTTGTTTTTATCGACCGCATAAATGAAAAAAACCCAACACCTGCACTTGGACAGATTGAAAGCACCAATCCTTGCGGAGAACAGCCATTATTGCCATACGAAGCCTGCAATCTCGGCTCAATAAACTTAGGCAATTTTGTAACTTCAAGCAAAACAGTAGACTGGGAACGACTGCGCACGGTTGTACATACAGCAATTCATTTTCTTGACAACGTCATTGACATGAGCAATTTTCCAATCCCACAAATAACAAAAACAGTCCACGCAAACAGAAAAATAGGCTTAGGCGTCATGGGCTGGGCAGACATGCTCGTCCAGCTCGGCATAGCATACAATTCAGAAGAAGGAGTAACAAAAGCAGAAGAAGTCATGCGCTTCATACAAACAGAAGCAGACAATGCATCAGAACAACGCGCACTCAAGCACGGGCCATTCCCAAACTGGCACAACAGCATTTACAACAGAGAAAGCCAGTATTTCAAAGGAGGGCAAGGCCATGGCGGACACAGATTACTGCGAAACTCAACACGAACAACCATTGCCCCAACAGGCACAATAGGCATGATAGCAGACTGTTCAGGAGGTGTTGAGCCATTATTCGCACTCAGCTATGTCAAGCGCGTCATGGATGGCAAAGAATTATTTTACCTCGACAAAAACTTCAAAAAAGCACTTGAAGAGCGCGGATTATACACTGAAGAATTACTGCAAAATGTAGTCAACAGAGGCTCAATCCAAGACCTGCCGGAAATTCCAGCAGACATGAAAAAAGTATTTGTTGTCGCACATGACATCTTGCCAGAATACCACGTCAAGATGCAAGCAGCATTCCAAAAATACACAGACAACGCAGTCAGCAAAACAGTAAACTTCTCGCACAGCGCAACAGTAGAAGACGTCAGAAACGTGTACATAATGGCATACAAGCTCGGATGCAAAGGCATAACCATTTACCGAGACGGCAGCAAAGAAAACCAAGTGCTCAACCTAAACATAAACATCAAAAAAGAACAAACCACAAAAAACACCTGCCCAGAATGCAAAGCACAAATGCAAATGGCAGAAGGATGCGCAAAATGCCTAAGCTGTGGGTATAGCGTGTGCAGCGCATAAATTTATTAACTCACACCACATTTCTTTACTTAAATGAAAACCCTAACAATAATACTCCTGCTTTTGTTAATTGCATCCTGCGCGCCACAACAACAAAAAGAACTGCAAAACATAGATGCACACAGAGCAAAAGAACTTCTTGACAACAAAGAAAAAACAGGATTATTTGTTCTAAACGTCCACACACCATACGAAGGCAAACTTGAAAAAACAGACGCAATTATAGAAGACTGGGAAAACATGGCAGCTCACACTGATAAACTTCCAAAAGACAAAAACACACCACTCTTAGTTTACTGCAGAACAGGAAGAATGAGCACCTCAGCAACAAAACAACTTCAAGACTTGGGATACACAAAAATTTATCACTTAAACGGCGGCATGAAAGCATGGGACGCAGCAGGATACACTGTTACAGACAAAACCTTCAAATAATCACCAATTACGGCAGCACGCAACAATCTTTTCTATTAATTTATTATTTTTGTACAAGAAAACAGCAGTGAATAATACCCACAAAAGTACTATTAAAACAACACTGCGAGCATCAAAAGACAATTTTATAACACTGTAAGCAACAAACAAAAGCGTCAAGAAAACCGGCAGGCGAAACAAAGGAAACTTTTCACTAACAACATAAGTAATGCCGACAACACTACCACCCATCAGCAAAGCAATAACAACAGTATCAGAATATGACGCAAAGAGCAAACCAAGCCATGTCAGCACAACAGCGCCACACAAAGCACAAACAAACTTTTTGAAGCGCGCAGGCAACAATTCCTTAACACCAAGTAATACAAAAAAAAGAACAATTATGCTGACAACAACAGTAATCATTACAACCCCACTTGAATGACAATACTTGTGGCAATTAACATAAGCAATGTCAAGCCAATGCCTTGAAACGGCAAATGGCTACCACGAAGATTAGTTATCCTGCTGCTCAGCCACGGAGCAACAGCAACAATCCACGCACCAAAAACACTGCTCAACAAAGAAGCATTAAGCACATACGTTCTGTTAAGCAAAGAACCATAATCACCTGCAAACGAAATCTGCAAAGGATAAATCGCGTAAATAAAAGGCAGCAACGGAACAACAGTCAGCAAAAAAGAACTCAGAACAACAACAGATTTCTGAAAACGAAAATATTCTTTCTTCAAACTCCTTGCAACCCACAAACCAGTTGATGCACCAAAAGCACCAACTAACAAAGCAATCACAACCTTATTCACGCCAAAATATGTAGCACCACCAGCAACTGCCATGATTCCAGCAGTACACAACGGACAATGCGCGTGCACAACACGGCTTGCCAACAATGCAACAACTGGCGTGACAAAAATTTTTGTTTTCATTTTAAAGCCTCATAAACTCAGTTATTTTGCCATCCTTGCCAACAGCCAAAACAACAAAAGGCTCATTCTTTGCACCAGGCATTCCAGGAGAACCAGAAGGCATCCCTGGCAAAGCAATGCCAGCAATTGGTGGTTTCTCTTTCAACAATTTTGTGATTGCCTCAACAGGAACATGGCCCTCAACAAAATAATCACCAACCTTTGAAACATGACAACTCCGTACTTCCTGAGGAACATTAAGCTCTTTCTTAATATCACTAAGGTCAAGCATGTCCTGCACTTCAACATTAAAGCCCTGTTTTTTCAAATAATTAACATACAAATCACAACAGCCACAACTTTCAGACTTAAAAACAGTAATCTTCTGGCCAACAAAAGCAGGATCAAGCTTACTCGAGGCACAGCCTGCCAAAACAGACAACAACAAAATTCCAATAATGATAGCTGCTTTTTTCATGCTTTCACCTTGCTGAGTCAATAATTTCCTTTAATTCAGCCTCAACAGCAGAGGCATCATCCTGCTTGACGCCATCAAAAAGCTGTGAAACAATTGATGGGCGCATGCCTGCGATAAAAACCTTATTCTTGTCGACAAAAACATTAATCTTACAAGGCATGCATAACGAAACAAGCTTGTTCTGCAACAACAATTTGTTTGCATGCTTGCCAGAACAAATTTCTATAATTTTCAATGCATCCTGCTTGAAACCCTTTGCAGCCAAACGCTCCTGAATATCAATTATTTGAAACACAGTCCAGTTCTTCTGGTCAACAGCTTTCAACACAGCAACAACTGCATCAGAAAAACTCTTTTCTGTTCCAACACAATAAATTACATCTTCCTGTTTCATCATTATCGCCTCCGCAATGCGGACTTGCACTGCATGCATAAATATTTATTGTTATCTGTGATGGCTTTCATGCTCTTCCTGCGACATGCCTGCCGGCAAAACATTATTTTGTGCAGCATTGTTAATCATGCCACCGCATTGTTTAGCCACGGCATTTGCGCCATTGTTTACAGGCCCTGTGCCCAAAGCATTATTTGCAATCAACAAAACCACAATTAACAAAATTACTGCCCCAATAATGTACGCAGCATAATTATGCCCTGCATGATTTCCAGCATGGCCGCCATGCCCCTCACAACAACTATGTTTTTCCATTATTCAAACCTCCAGTTTGTTAATTTAATGGTTATATACCTGAAACACCTTATAGGAATAATGATGAAACTAGTTTCAGTGTTAACAACCCGCCCATTCTTTCAAAGACTCCAAAGATTGCGTTCCTGTTATTCTGTCACCAGTATCTTTTATCCACGTCGGATACTGCTTAATGCCAGCAATTTTGCACTCGGCTGTTTGCTGACGGGGATTGTCTTTTTCTGCACATTCGATATACTTTATTCTCTCAAAAGACTCACCAAACAATGCTTTTTGTTCCTTGCAATGTGGGCACCAGTACGTGCCATACATTACAACATTTTTTTCAGACAAACAATCAACAAGCAAAGAAGCATCTGCATTATTTGCGCCATCAAAACCAACTGCACCAAAAGGCAGCGCAAACAATAACAAGCCAGCAATTAAGCTCTTCAACAGCCTCTTCGTTGTGAACACGCCCTGCGCAAGCATAAAAAAATAAAGTACCATCAGA
The DNA here is from genome assembly GCA_016203425.1 of Candidatus Woesearchaeota archaeon. Lineage (GTDB taxonomy): Archaea > Nanobdellota > Nanobdellia > Woesearchaeales > ARS49 > JACQMU01. Next base: position 1,467 of record JACQMU010000106.1, on the reverse strand, counting down.
GAATGAGCGCTCTCACACCATGGACAAAAAGCACCGAGCTTAAAAAACATGACGCCATTAAAATAACCGGCAGCAACAATTCCAACCGCAGTTATTCCTAAACCAATTTTGTGAGCAGCACGTTTGTTGTCGTCATCAAACCACAACAAAAAAGCAATAAACAAGAGCGACAGCCACGCAACAAAACCAGCAAAAGCAACAGGCACAAAACCAATCTTTGCGTAATGGCTGGCAACAACAGTTGAACAGCCAGTTATTCCCTCTGTTCCACAAAAAGGCACTGTATTAGTAAAATGAACATAGCTCAAATAACCAGTTATCAAAGTTCCAGACAAAGCAATCAAAATCAACCAAGCTTTTTTATTCATTTTAGAACAACAACATTAGTCATTCCACGGCGCCTGCGCTCAACAAGGCCTTTTGCCTCAAGCTTGTCCAACAAACGCGTAATCTTTACTTTTGAAAGAGCCATTTTCTCAACAAGCTCATTCTGAAACACCAAACCATTTGCCTGAACAATAATGTCAAACAGTTTTGCTTCATCACCGCCCAATGATTTTGCAGCCTTCCTTGCATTTGACAACGCTTTCTCCTCAGGCTTTTTTTGAAGAAATAAAAACAAACCACTGATGAACAAAACAACATCAATCAACAGCGCAACAAATTTAGGAACAGCAAGTTGGTTAAGCTCCTGAAAAGGACAAGCAGCACCAGTAGGGTGCGTGCACTCGCCAGAAGTCGTCAATTGGTGGCCTGCAAGAAGCGCGCTTTCAACATTCTGAACGTAGATAAAACCAACAGTAAACAAAACAACAGCAATAACCATCATGCACAAACCAACAGTTTTCTGGGATAACATTACAACCATTGTAAAGTATTCAATATTTAAATGTTGTGAATGCGGGGGAAACAATGATGCCATCGTGAACACAGGATTTTAAGAATTTGTGTTATTGAAAAGAGAATTATTGGTTATACTTCCATGCTTTATCATACTTTTTGAGTTCAGCGCGTACGAGTTCTATTATAACGTCACATTTTGGTTTCTCAGCACGAAAAGCAAATCTGCGTAGTTCTTCATCAAGAGTTCTTGGAATATAGATTGTTCTTAATACGATGGTTTTTGATTTGTTAATATCATCAAAAGTTTTATTTGTTGGCTCATATGAATTAACTTGCGATTGTAATGCATCCCTAACAACTTGGCCAACACTCTTTTGTTCTCGAACAGCAATTTTACGCAATTTGTCATCCAAACTTTTTGGAAAATGAACTGAACGGTATACATTATGCTCGAACCATTCACTCTGTTCATAAGCAACCATGAAGTGTTTAATCTTCACTTATTAGATAAATCTTTCGAATTCAAACAATTAGTAAAAGACAGAAGTAATGCATAAAGTAGTCTGTCTTTTACAATTTAGTTGGCGTATTATACTATGCGTAACTATTGTCGTCAACTAAACT
>JACQMU010000102.1 GCA_016203425.1 Candidatus Woesearchaeota archaeon | reverse complement strand
TTTTTCTTCTGGTTTTGTTTGTTTGTTTTCTGTTTCTTCTTTTTGTGTTTGTTCTTGTTTCTCAGCTGGTTTGTCTTCTGTTTTTTGTTGTGTTTCTTGTGGCGGGGTTTGTTCTTTTGTTTTTTGTTCAGGCGTATTGTTTGTTGGTGTTTCAGCTGTTTTTGTTGCAGGTTTTATTATCTTGAATGGCGGTGCCATTGATGGTCTTTGTTTTTGTGGTGGTGTGCTTGGTGTTTGTTCATGGTGGTGTTTGTGTGTTGTGTGTTTTGTTTTCTTTGTTGGTTTGGTTTTTAGTGTTGATAATATTTTTGCAATCTTTTGCAACCCTGTCTTTTTCTCGCTTTGTGTTTTGGTTTTCTTTTGTCCGAGCTCTTTTCTTAGTTCGTCAAGTTGTTTGGTGATGCGGTTTTTGGTTTTCTCGTAGGCTTTTGTGTCGAGTATTTCGTTGACAAACATTTTTTTGGCAGCTGATAGTTTATTTTTCATTTGTTTCATTTCTTTTCTGATGTCTTTCTTTCTTCTTATTCGTGTAAAGCGTTCGCGTAATAATTCAAGTTCTTCTTTGACACCATATTGTTTTAGGAATAAAGCTAATATTGTCAGCACCATTATTGTTACTGTTATTCCTATTGGTGTGAATTCTGCAGACAATGTTTTTGTCAGGCTGGATAAAACTTTGCTTTGTTGTTGCGGCGCAACACGAACAATTATTTTTGCATCAACTTGTTCAATTGCTTTGTCTGAAGTCATGAGATATTTCACTGCGTATTCTCCTTCTTCAAGGTTTCCTTTGAATATGGCTATAAATGATTTGACTTCATTTGGCTTTATTGTGTCGTAATTGTCTGGTACTGCTACGTATGAGCCATCAGGCAGTCCTAAAATTGTGAGCTTTACATTGTGAAGTTCTTGGTTCACTAAGTTTACAAATTTGAATTGTTGTTCTGCGTATTGTGATTTTGTTATCTCGAGTTTATCTGGGAAACTTATCATTAATAGTTTTCCTTGGTCTTCTGGTAATATTGCGGGAATTTTTTGTGGTTTCTTCTCTTCTTCAGCCAGTTTTTCTAATGCTTTTTTGAGTGTTTCTGCAAGTGATGGTACTTTTGGCGGAGCTGCCTCAACAGGTTTCTTTCCAACTCTCCCTATGCCAGCCGATGCTGATGGTGATGGTGTTGGTGTTGGTGCTGGCGCTGCCGTACTTGTTAGTGTTACTGAGTCTGATGCTGTTGAGTCTGGCTGTCCTGAATTTAGTATTGTTGTTTTGACTCTGACAACAAATGTGCCTGTTGTGTGTGTGGACGGTACATTTATTGCTACTGTTTCTGTTACGTTTGTTAGTGGGACTGTTTCTTTGCTGAATGATGCTTGTGGTTCTGTAGCATCAACAATTGTGTCACCGTCTGTGTCTACCCAGACTGTTGATGTTGATTCTGATGGTACTTCTCCTTCGTCTGTTAGTATTACGTTGCAGTTGAGATTTTGTCCTACTGTGCTGCTTGATGGACATTCAAGGGCTACTCTGTATGGTCCGCCTGTTGCTATTCTGAACTGTACTGTTCTTGAATCGCTTATGTTTTGGTAAATTGCTTGCATATGTACTGTGTACATTCCTGTTGTTGGACTGGCTTCTACGCTTTTGCTGTATGTCCATATGTGGTCTACACCTTCTGTGAATGAACCTTTTGTAACAGATGTCCAGATGTTGTCGTTTTTGTCGTATATTGTTAGGTTTATTGTGTCTGGCGCTATGTTAGAGCCGTTTTGTCCGGTGAATGATGCTTCTACGAGTGCTTCTTCATTTGGATATCTTGGTGAGCCTGCGGCTAATGATGATATTCTGAATGCTCCTAAGTTTTTCACTGTGCTGTTGATTAGTGTTACGCTGCTGTTGATGTTTTGTGTTATTGTGTTTATGTTTGTTACTGTGGTGTTGATGTAGGTTACTATGCTGTTGATTTGCGTGACTGTTGTGTTAATATTAGTAATCATCGCATTGTTTATGGTTACTGTTGAATTAATGTCTGTTACTGTGGAATTAATGTTGTTTATTGTAGAATTGATGCGGTTAATTGTGCTGTTTATGTTATTGACATTGCTGTTGATGTATGTTACTGTGCTGTTGATATCATTGACTGTTGTGTTTATGTTTGTTACTGTGCTGTTTATCGTGTTGACGGTGCTTTGGATGTTGTTGACTGTTGTGTTTATTGTGTTTACTGTTTGGTTTATTATGTTGACTGTTGTGTTGATGTTGTTGATTGTTCTTTTGATTTCTTCAATTGCTGAGCTTATGATGAATGCCAGTGTGTTGTGTATTTGTGTTC
>JACQMU010000104.1 GCA_016203425.1 Candidatus Woesearchaeota archaeon | reverse complement strand
ATTATATATATTGGAAAAAACAATATTGGGGTGGGTGAAGACTATGCAGACAGAAAAATGTCCTGAATGTGGGTATGGCGATTTTTTCATTAACAGAAAAAAAGGAGAAGTTATTTGCAGACATTGCAGTTGCGTTGTAGATGATACTCTTATTGACTTTGGAAGAGACTGGAGCGATGATGAGGAAACGGGCGTTAGCAATTCACGTGCGGGAGCACCGTTTGACCCGCGCATTGCCAACAATCTTTTGACAGAAGTCGGAAGCACATATGACTTGGCAAAGCTATCTAAAAACAACAAAGCAATGATAAATCGCATTCGTAAAAAGAACAGGTGGACAAGCTCAAGCCTTGAAGCAAACCTGAATTATGCATTCTCAACACTGAAGACAATTTCTTCACATCTGGTGATAACAGATGCAGTCGAAAAAGAAGCAGCCGGAATTTATCGCGCAGCTGCAGAAAGAGGCCTAACTAAAGCAAGAGCAAGCGACAGCCTTGTTGCAGCATCATTGTTCATTGCATGCAAGCTGTTTACAGTGCCAAAATCAATGAAAGAAGTTTCAGAAGCATCAAAGATTGACTTAAAAACATTGGGCAAGTCATACAAGCTGCTTTTACGTTCATTAAGGCTAAAAACAATGGCTGCAACACCGCAGGACTTTCTTGCAAAATTCTGTTCAGCAATTGGCGTGGCTAACGGAACACAATCTGCCGCAGGCAGCCTCTTAAAACAGTACAGCAAGCTTGCACTGGTGTCAGGCAAAAACCCAACAAGCCTTGCAGCAACAGCAATATATATTGCATCCTTGAAGAACAAAGAGCGCGTTACTCAAAAAAGAATAAGCGAAGTAGCCAACATTACAGAAACAACACTTCGCAACCGCTGTGCAGAAATGTTAAGAGCTCTTAAAATGAAAGTAGGAAAAAAGAGGTAAATGAAAGATGGGCAAACTCAAAAATGCAGGTTGTTTAGTGACAGTTCTTGCAGCCGTTATTGGTTCAGTCAAATCTTGCCAGAAAATTAATCAGAAACTTAACGATTGGCAAGAAGTTGAAATCAGAGAACCAAAAAAAGATGACTTTAGAAATTATAATGGCGTAGTGCTATACCCGTATCTTAGCGCAAATCCTGATAAAACAGTTAATAGTTTTGATGCATACATCATTGATGAAGATGGCGATGGCAAAGCAGACTTAATCTACAGTATGGGTCGTGTTTATTGGATAGCTGAAGGTTACAAACCAGAAAGATTTAGTGCAGGGCCTCAAACAAAAACAATGACTGCTGAAATGAGAGATTTAGCCACGGAAGTCCTCAAAGCAGACCAAAGATTAAGCTATTTGCTCGCAAAAAAAACGTACGAGTGGCACCAAAAAGAAAAAGAGAAAAGGTGAACAAAAATGAACAACTACTTAAAAATCGCAACTCTCGCACTGCCTTTTTTATTTGGCGGGTGCGAGTCTGAAATGAAAGAGCCAAAGAGAGAGGATTACAACAAATGCAATGTGGTTATGCATAATTCTCGAGGACAAATGATTGGCATTATTGATGAAAATAGTGATGGTGAGGCAGATTATTTCACGCAAAGTGGACGCGGAATTATTGCTGTAGCTGATGATTTGCACAGCAAAGTTCCTTCAATTCCAACAATGAGTGCAGCAGTTCGTGATGCAGCTTCAAGAGTTATTCAGGCACAGCGTGATCTTGAGTTTATTGCTGACAAAGAGATTTTTGAAGCACGAAAGAAGAAATAATCAAGGAAGTAAAAATGAACAACAAATATCTTAAAATCGCAACTGTTGCTCTCCAATTACTTTTTGGCGGATGCGAAAAACAAGACTCAACATCGCAGAAACTTAGTTTGCCGACAAACAGAACAAACGTATTGGCTAACCTACAAAATGTTCTTGATGACTATAACGACACTACTTTCGTCGTCGGAGCATTAGCACCAGCTAGTGATGTTATTGGTATTGTTGATATCACAACAAGGCTTGAAGCAGATTTAGCTCAACGAAATCCAGGATCAGTATTTCACTTGGGCACGGTACAGTTTGATGTCGACGCAATGAACAACATTTATGGCAATCACACAGTTGCTGTTGGCACGCCAGAAGATAACATGATAATTGATTTAGTGAAAACAAATCTTGACATGCCACATGAGACTGCGCTTCCACCCACAGGCACAGGGGTTATTGTTGGTTATTTGTTGCCAACAAACAAAGTTGCAGTTGTTGCAACAGGCAGAACTTCACAAGACGCCCGCAACGCTGCAAAAGCACTTTCTGAATACAATAATATTGTTAACGGAAAAAAAGTTGATGTCGATGGCACAGAAATTCACGTTCACGGAACATCAAAAACAGATTTATGGACAGAAGTAATGAGGAGGTGAATGAAAAATGACTGAAAAAAAAGTAAAATCAGACTTGCAACAAAGACTTGAAAGTGAAGGGTGGAGGTTTCTCGGTCGTTTTTCTGAGGAAGCCTTACCTACACAAGTGATTAATATTGATCTTGGCGGCGTAATAAGCTTAGTTTTTGAACCACATGCAATCCCAAGGGTTGGCCTGTTAAGAGAGCCGCAACTTGACAACGTGCCAAAATATGGCGCGTTCAAAGACGTGCGCATTACTGATGCATTTAACGGTGACAAACGCATTTACGCCATGCGCGATATTTACGTTAAAGATGCAGAAAAACAAAAGGAAGTGAATGAAAATGACTGAACAAACTCAAAACGAAACAAAAAGATGGGAACACAATAATCCAACTGATTATTCTTTACAGCTTAGCCCTCAAACAATACTAACTGTGTGTATTGACAGCGGTTGTGTGTATTTTGATTACCACAAACCTGAGTATTCAGAACAAGTACTTTATAGTCGACAAAAAGGAAGCATAAAGGCAGTCATAACAAGATATAAGAATACACCGCAAGGAAAACTGGGAAAAGTAAAAACAAACGCAGAACCAGTCTGCATCCTTGAAAACGCAGACATATTTTCAAACGTTCCAGGCATTCACGGAAAAGACAAAACACTTGTTGACATGGTTATTGGATTTGTCAAAGAACAGTTTTAGGAGAGGGAAATAAACATGGATGAAACTTTTAATTTAGCAATGTATGTGACTGGGTTCGTCACTGGTCTTGTTGGCACTTTTGTGGGCTACCGCTTAGGCAGGCATTATGCTGCACCAACAGAAATTAGACGGAATGAATGCAGCGGCGCGATAACTGTTTACTCTAATAATGATGTGCCGACGACATTTGTCAAGCGCCCAAATGGCAGTTATGTTCGAAAAGACATTTTAGCAATCGAGCAAGCAAAAACAACAGCTGGTTCTGGAAAAGCACCAAGTGAGTTGAGCGACCGATTACGCAGAAAAGATTCAACACGAAACAAGTTAGGAGAGTAAGAAATGTCTCAGAGCTTGCTGTGTTTTGAGGATTCTGGTCACATTATTGCAGGCAAGTGCAGGATGATTTATCGCCTTAATGAAGACAGTGCATTGTCAGGCATTGTTGACGAATGCATTCCGCACGCGCCTATCTGCGTACAACATCTTCTTGACAGGGTTCCGCTGGAAGATTTCAGGGAAACAGCTTATGATATTAAGGGTGTTGTGTATGGTGTTTCAAGGCTGTTGGGCTTTGAAATGCTCACAAGAGAAGGAATGCTTGCTTCACAATACGTTATTTCAAGATATTTGTCACACAATGCAATGCAGAAATTTTTGCCAAAAACATTAATGCAGATAAATAGTGATGAAGCAGAGGGGTTGTTTGGCTCGCTGAAGGAGAAGAAAAATGAGTGAGAAAGAACTTTTTAGTAAATCTCCAAAACAGCGCAGGCTTCCTTTTGTTTGGCAGTTGGACTGTGAAGGTGTTAAGTCATATCTTGTTGGCACAAGCCATCATGCGCCGAATTGTTTTAAGCGTGATGCCACAAATCGCTTGAATGGCATTGAACAGCTTATTGTTGAATGTGTACTGCCTTCAGTTGATGAAGCAGGCGATGGTTATGATAAAATGCAGCAGGTTAGCGCGCCTTGTGAATCGCTTATTTGCCTTCTTAGTGATGGCGAACAAGAAACATTGGCAAAGATTGCGCATGTTCATGTTTCTGTGCTCAAAGAATTGCCAAGCATAGGTCTTGTTCCTTATCTTTTGGTTGCTAATGCCAACCCTTATTTTGAGAGTGTTGACCAAGTCTTTCATGACGTTGCTGATGAAAGAGGAATTCCAGTCAACGGTCTTGAAACTGTTGATGAACAAATCATTTCAATACAAAACACAGCTTCAAGTCAAGAAGATAATATTCTGCCATTGAGAAAGATTCTTTTGTTGAACAAAAAATACCACAATTTAAGAGCGTGGCTTGAGAAGCTCGGCGAAGCATATGTAACTGGTGACACCAGTAAATTGCGAGAGTTTATTTGTGTTGATTCCTTGTTGCAATCTGAAGAAAAGCTTATTCTTGACAGAAATCAACGGCTGGCAGAGCGTTCGATTCCTTATTTAACAAAGCCATCTTTAGTTGCTGTCGGCGTTGGCCACTGTATTCTTGAGCCTTCAATGCAAACATTGTATGAACAAAGGGGAATAAAAGTAAAGCAGATTGAATAATGTTACGTGTTGGTATTCTATGTAATTCTTTTCTTATGTACTGAAAGATATCTTCTGAAGAAATAATCTGTGAACTTATGCTCATCTTTTTCAAGTGCTTTGTAGTATGACCTTCTTTTTT
>JACQMU010000094.1 GCA_016203425.1 Candidatus Woesearchaeota archaeon | reverse complement strand
GCGTATTGTCTTGGAGTATTAATCAGTCTGCGGATGCTAATGTTCCTTGGTACTATTATGTATCAGTTTTGTTTGAAGGTCTTTCTCCAGTAATCTTTATTTTCTTTATTATAGCTTTTTTGTGGTGGTTGTATCGTTTGTTGTGTGGAAAGATAGTTAAACGTGAATTGCTGGTTTTATCCCTATGTGTTTTTATGCTAGTCATTGTTTTTATTCAGGGACGAAAGTTTCCGCGGCATTTGATGCTGGTAATGCCGTGGATGCTATTGGTAATAAGTGATGGTGTTGTTATGTTTGTGGACCAGTTACGCAAATATAGTAAGTTCTTCCCACCATTTTTTTTGTTATTTATTGTTATCAGTGCAAGTTGGTGGGGTGTTGGAAAGATTGTTTTGTACAACCAGCACACCGTTTGGAAAGATGTCGGGGCTTATTTGCAGGATATTGTTCCTGAAAATTCAACAGTATATATAGACGGTGGTGATTATTGGCCACTGGTAATTCACACAAAATATTCACTGAAAGTGACGTCTGCATTGCATGCTGGTGCTTTGAAAAAAAATGATGTAGTGATAGTTTATGATATTGACATGGAAAAGCCATTTGTGATGGGTTCTCCGTTTCAGAATGATTTATTTTTTTACAGCTCGGAGTATGCTGAGCAGTACCCTTTGAATCCTGCGTATGTGCAAAAAACAGCAAGTAATCAACCCACTGCTAAACTATTTTATGATTATGTTGTTTCTCACGGTGTTGTTTTGAAAGATTTTAGTTATGATGTTCACAATAAGGTAAAAATTGTTAGGATAGTGAAGTCAGGCAAACCACCTAAAAGTGATTGGCGTCCACCATTGAATAAAATCGTGCAGATTGTGTGCCGTTTGTTTAATGAAAAGGTTTTCTTGAAAGCAGGTATTGAGAAGTTCTCTCTACGTTTGGCAAATGAAGTGCAGGCTAAGTGTACGCGTGGTTGTGTTCATACGTGTGGGGTATTCTAGATAGGATAGTAGTGATATTTTTAAAGAACGTAACTTTTTCTTTACAAATGCCACAGATTAACAAATATGAGTGGTTGTTTTTTACAGGTATAATTCTTATTGCTTTCTTGTTTCGTTATGTTAATGTTGGAGTTCCTGCATTGACAAGTGATGAAGGAGATCTTGTTAAAAGCGTTAATGATGTGTTAGAAATAGGGGTATTCACTCCTTGGGAGTATTGGGGTGGGCTTACACCGCCGATGATAGCGTGGGGCACTGCGTTTTTTGTGATGATTTTCGGGCTTACCGAATGGTCGCTTCGTTTATTTGTGGTTTTGTGTGGGGTGTTGAGTGTGGGTTGTGTTTACGGTTTAGCTCGTCTTCATTATGGGGTTAAGGTTGCACAAACCGCTGCGTTGTTGTCCGCGGTAGTCCCATTGTCTGTATTGACAAATCGTTATGGACCTAATGATTCTCCTTTGCTCCTTTTCGCATTGTTGGCAATTCTTTGCTGGGAATATGGTAATCGGTGTAGATATTGGTGGTCGTATATTCTTGGAGGGGTTATGGCTGGTGTGACTTTATTTACAAAATATAATGGAATTATTATTTTTAGTTTGTACTGGTTAGTGATTTTAATAATAGATGTATCGCGCTCACAGCGTAAGGTTATGGCTCTAAAGGATACGTGTAAAAAAATTATTGTTACATGCTCGTTTGCTCTGATGACTCTTTTTTTGTCTTTTGGTGGGGACGTAATGAATGTTCTTTATTTTACTCACGGTATTTTGTTCTGGATGATAAATCAGAACATTCCAGGAGGGGGATACGTGTTGCCTTGGTTTTATTCTTTGTCGATATTTTTTGATGGTTTGTCTCCTTTGTTATTTATTGTTGTGCCTATTGCCGGTGTTATTTTGTTGTTTAAGCCGTCACGTGAGAATTTATTACACAATACATTATGTTTTGTTTTTATTGCGATGGTTATGTCTGGCGCACGAAGGTTCCCAAGACATTTTTTGTTGGCAATGCCATTTGCAATGATTGTGGTGGGCAAGGCATTAGACGTTGTGCATGAAAAAATAAAGAAAAAGAACATTGTATGGCTATTATTGTTATTATTGGTGTTGAGTGCTGGCGGGTGGTCTACGCGTAAAATAATTGAATATACTGATTATGTGGTTTGGAAGGAAGCGGGTTCTTTTATTCTTGAAAACACAAATAACAACATTTCTGTTTTTGTTCATGGCGGTGAGTATTGGTCTTTAAAATATTACACCAAAGATTCAAGACACATCATTTCTCGTTTAAATACAGGCTTGCTTAAAGAATGGGATGTTGTAATTGTTCATAGAATAAACACGTCCACTAATTTTTTTACAGGTTCGCCTTTGTTGAATGATTTGACACTATACAAAAAAGAATATGCAAAGCAATTTTCTTTAAATGATTTTGTTGATTTTTACGCATTTGTGCGCAAGTATGGTGTACGGCTAAAAACATTCTCTTATGACCGTTTTGGAAATGAAATTGATGTTTATCAAATGGGAGGTATCAAAAAGAATGTGCGTTTTTCTCAAGAGATTTATGTGCCTATTGGTGATCCAATGACAAAAAAAGCGTGTTCCATATGGATGAGTGATACCTCGCTAAAGCGTGTTTTGTTAGCAATCATTCCAAAGGATTTTCAAGATATTATGACTAAAAAATGTACTCGTGGTTGTGTGAATACTTGCGGGATGTTCTAAACAAATAATTTGTGTGCAAACCCCAAAAATCTTGGCTCTCTGAAAAGTATGTTTGCCAGTATCATGAATGGATGTTCGCGTGTATGTGTGTTCAGAACTTTTTTCACGCTTTCTTTGTTCATTAGCTTGATTAGTTTGTTGTAGTCTTCATCAGAAAAATTATTGAGAACTTTTCTGATTGTATTGTGAAGCCATAACATTCTTCTTAGTGAAGTCAGTGATTTTGTATAATTTGCGCCGGTCTCTATGCATTCCGTAAGTATTTTTGCTGATGTCATTGCTGTTATTATGCCTCCTCCGGTTGTTGCTTTGGCTAATCCTGCTGCGTCCCCCACAAGAAAAACTCGTCCATCTTTCTCTACTGTTTCGTTGCCTGTGTACCAAGGTATTGGTCCTGCTTGTACGTCGACAATTTTTCCAGGTATTTGTTTGATAAATTTTTCAAAATAGGTTTTTGTGTCGTGGTTTGTTGCCAGTCCGACTCGTGCTGTGTTTTCATTTTCTGGCACAACCCATGCAAAAAATCCTGGCGCCCATTTTCCAAAATATGTTGTGAATGTTTCTTGATTGAAGTTTCCTTTGATTGTTACTTGGTGTGCGATGAACATTGGTCTGTTGCCGTAAATGCCGGTGTTTTTTGCTACGTCGCTGTTTGGTCCGTCTGCTCCGATGATTATGTCTGTCTTTTTCTCAATTGTTTCTCCTTTATGTTTTATCATGATTTTGTCATCTTTCGCGCCTACAAATCTGTGGTGTATTTTTAGTTGTGCGCCTGCATTAATTGCTTCATTGCAGAGTGTTTGGTCAAGTTTTGCTCTGTCGAGGACATATTCTGTGAGTGGAATATCAACATTTGTTCCGTTGGGCGCATTTACGCGTACTTTGTGCATTTCGTTGACGAGAAATTCTTTTTTGATTGGGTGTAAGTCGAGAAATGTTTTTGTGACAAGGCCTGTGCACTGGACTGGTATGCCAACACAAGGGTGGTCTTCATATATAGTGACGTCATGTCCTTTCTCTGCTAATAGTTTTGCTGCAAAGCTTCCCCCAGGTCCTGCGCCAATGATTGAAATGTTCATGGGGTTGTTTAAGGTAAGATTCTTTTATATGTTACGGGATTCTGATTAAAAATTCTGCTGTGAACGAAGTGAACTGCAGAATTTTGACTACTGTCCAATGATTAAAAAACCACAAGGTTTATATATCGTTCCTGTTTGAAACTTGAAAACAGTCTTTGACTGTGAATGTGGGGGAATAACCATGCAAAAAACACTGTTGTCATTTGTTGTAATCTTGTTGTTGTCTTTTGTTGCTGTGCAGGCTTTGCCTGTTCGCGTTGATACCGTTAAGGTGAATGATGTTTTTTTGTCGCAAAACACGCTTAATCGTCTTGATGTCGAGCGTGGTGACACGATTAATATTGATGTTGTTTTGACAGGCACTGATTCTGCAAATAATGTTGAGGCAGAAGCCTTTATTTCAGGTTTTGAGTTTAATGATGTTGAGCGCGTGTCTGACACGACTGGTTTGTTTGATGTTCTTACGAATGTGACTTATGTTAAGCACTTGTCTATTCCTTTGCCTGATACTTTGGAGAGGGATGATTACAAGTTACGGATTATTGTGTCTGACAGAAATAATAATGAGGTTGTGCAGAATTATAACTTGAAGATTGATGTGCCGCGCCATTTGGTGCGTGTGAAGGATGTTATTTTGACTCCTGAGAATGAAATTACTGCAGGTGGTGCTTTGCTGGTTTCTGTGCGTGTTGAAAATCTTGGGGCGCGTGCTGAGGAAGATGTCAAGGTGAAAGTTGCTATTCCTGCTTTGGGTGTGAGTGCTACAAAATATGTTGATAAGGTTGATCGTGAGGATGATTCTGAGACTGAGGAAGTTTATTTGCGTTTGCCTGAATGTGCAGCATCTGGTGTTTATGATGTTGTTGCAACGATTTATTATGCTGAGGGCCATCGCACAATGACTGGTTCAAGTAAGATTAATGTTCTAAAAAATGAATTGTGTGATGGTGAGGATGTTGTTTCTGTTGAAACTCCTCCTTCAAAAGTAACTATTAATGTTGCTTCAAATCTCGAAACTGTTGTTCCAGGAACTACTGCTGTTTTTCCAATTACTGTGACAAATAATGGTCGTTTGAGCAGGAGTTTTAGTGTGGTTCCGTCTGCTGGTGACTGGGCGTCATTGAGGGTTGCTCCGACAAATACTGTTGTGCTTGGTGCTGGCAAGAGTTATACTGCGTATGTGTTTGTAACTCCTAATAGTTATGTTGCAGATGGTGCTCAGGTTGTTACTGCTTCAGTGAGCTCAAGTGGTGAATTTTTGGAGCAGGTTGCTCTCACTGTTAATGTGCAGGCGCCTAAAGAGACAGCTGATTCATCTTTCACACTGAAACGCGCGCTTGAAGTTGGCTTGGTGGTCTTGCTGGTTTTGCTTATTATTGTTGGTGTTATTGTTGGTTTTAGTATGCTTCATGATGAGGAAGAGCCGCCTGAGCAACGCGCTGAGCCATATTACTGAATAATTATGCTGATAATTATTGAGTCTGGCATGAATCGCCGCTATCGTCGATAATAACAATGTGTGTAAAGAGTAGTTGAACAAAATGATGCATAAGAACATACGCCAGATATTCTCTGTTTTTTTTGTGTTAGTCTTCATCATTTCTTTGTTGATAATTCCGTTTTCTGCAGCTCAGACTGTTGAGGGGTCGTCTGTTGAGTCTGTTGTTGAGTCGGTTGATAACACTGTTAATACTGTTGAAAATGAAGTGGAGTTTAATCTGAATGTTGTTCCTGTTGTTTTTTCTCAGCTTGTTGTTCCTTGTTCTCCTGTTTATTTTGAAGTGTCTGTTGAGAATACTGGCAGTTTTGAGGATGATGTTGTTTTTTCGTTGTCTCCGTTGGTTGGTGTTGAGATTACGCCTTCTGAGGTTGTGTTTAAGCCAGGTGAAAAGCAGAAAGTGATGATTAGTTTTGTTCCTGATGAGTGTTCTGTTTTTGGTGAGTTCCCTCTTGTGTTTACAGCTCAGTCTCGGATAACTGGTTTGGTTGTTGAGCTGGACTTGAGTTTGGTTATTGATGCTGCTGATGTTGCAACTGTTGGCAATGGTGTTGACAGGATTGTTGCTGGGAAATCTCTTTTGTCAGCGCAGATTCCAGTTAAGAATGATGGTTCTGCTGATGCGGTGTATAAGGCGAGTGTGGATGGTCCTTCGTGGGTGAAGCTTGACAAGAATGAAATTGTTGTTCCTGCTGGAACTGAAAGGTCTTTGTTGCTTATTATTAATCCTGATGAATCTGTTCAGTATGATGATTATTCAGTCACAGTGAATGTTGCTTCAACTATAAGCAACAGGATTTATTCAAAATCATTGGTGGTGCATCTTGCAGGCCCAACTGTTTTTTCCGGTGTAATATCATCTGTGGTTCCAAAGTTTGTGCCGTTTGTTAAAACAGGTTTGTCAGTTGGTGTTGCAGTTATTGTTTTGTTTATCATTATAACAATCATCAGAAAGCGTTCTAACAGAAAGGAAGATGAAGATTTCTCTGAAGATGATGATGTTGTTGAAGAAGATAGTGACTCAGAAAAAGAGAATGATGAGATAAAACACACAGTTGTTGATGAGCGTAAATTGCGTCGTGATGTTGCGCGTGAATTGCGCAATAATTTTGTTTTAATTCCTAAGTCTTCTGTTCTTTCGCCGCAGTTTTTGTGGGTGAAATGGCTTGTGCGCTTGTTTGCAGTTGCAATTATTGTAGCGCTGGGTATTTTGGGTTATTCTAACAAAGGTTTTGTGTTGGATTATCTTGATTATTTTTCAGTTGGTGTAATCTTTGTTGTT
>JACQMU010000092.1 GCA_016203425.1 Candidatus Woesearchaeota archaeon | reverse complement strand
TCCATTCGGGATGCCGAGTAGGATTTTGAGCACAGCGAAAAATCCGTCGCACCACCTGCAGCAGCGGCTTATTAATTGAATGTTATAATTGATGTTATTTTTTAAGAACATTTAAAAAGCAAATATTGTTCTTTCTCTCGCATGTCGTTTAAACAGTCCTTGATTGATGTTTATGATAAGAAGTATAAGCAGTTGTTACTGTTGTCTTTTTTGTTGCTTTTTGTTTGTGTTGGTTTTCTTGTTTTTAAGTTTGTAACAACTGGTGATGTTGTCGAGCGTGGTGTTTCTTTGAAAGGTGGTATTACGATGACTATTCCTGTTGAAAATGCTGTTGACGTGCATGAATTGCAGTCGTTTTTGTCAAACAGATTTCCTAAGGCTGATATTTCTGTTCGTTCTTTGGCTGAGTCTGGAAAGTTGAGTGCTTTGATTGTTGAGGCTGCGGATGTTGATGAGGATTTTTTGATTAGTGCAATTTCGTCTTATGGCATTGTTTTGGAGCGTGGTAAGTTCTCTCTTGAGAATATGGGTTCGAGTTTGGGTGAAAACTTTTTTCGCCAAACTTTGGGTGCTCTGTTGATTGCGTTTTTGTGCATGAGTTTGGTTGTTTATGCGACGTTTCGTATTGCTGTTCCGTCGTTTTTTGTTATTCTTGCTGCGTTTTCTGATATTGTTTCAACGCTGGCCGTGATTTCTTTTCTTGATATTAAGCTTTCTACTGCTGGTATTGCGGCTTTTTTGATGTTAATTGGTTATTCTGTTGATACTGATATTTTGTTGACGACAAAGGTGTACAAGCGTCGTGAGGGCAGTGAGCTTGAGCGTTTGTTTTCTGCGATTAAGACTGGGTTGACAATGACTGCTACTGCTTTGGTTGCTGTTCTTGTGGCTTATTTTGTTACTGATGCTGATGTGATTAAGCAAATTATGTTTATTCTTATGGTGGGGTTGGTGTTTGATGTTATTTACACGTGGATTCAGAATGCTGGCATTTTGCGTTGGTATATGGAGTGGGAGCGTGGTCGTTGATGTTTGAGTGGAAAAGGATGTTGGCTGATTGGAAGGTTATTCTGGTATTGATTTTTATTTTGTTGGCTACTGTGGCCATTTATCCTAATCCTTTTAGGGATGGTGTTGTGATTAAGTCTGTTGAGAAGAATAGTTCTGCAATGCTTGCTGGTGTTGAGAATCCAAGGCCGACTGCTTCTCCTATGTCGAAGGAGTTTATTGTTTCTATGAATAATGTTCCTGTTAAGAACATTGATGATTATTATAGCTTTACCGCTAAAATAAAGCCGAATGCGACTGTGCGTGTGCAGACAAGTAAGGGTGCGTATGTGCTTCATACAAAAGAAGTGAATTCTCAGAATCTCGGTTTTCGTGTTGACAATGTGCCTGTGACGAATTTAAAAAAAGGTCTTGACTTGCAGGGTGGTACTCGTGTGTTGTTAAAGCCTGCTGAGCAGGTGAGTGATGATACTATGGGTTTGTTGTTGGACAGCTTGAAGGAGCGTCTTAATGTGTATGGTTTGAGTGATATTATTGTTACTGAGGTTCGTGACCGTCCGAGTTTTCTTGGCGAGGGTAACAGGTTTATTCTTGTTGAGATTGCAGGTGCTACTGAGGAGGAGGTTGTTGAGTTGATTGGCAAGCAAGGTAAGTTTGAGGCCAAAATAGCTAACAGTTCTGTTTTCAAGGGCGGCAATGATATTACTTATGTGTGCCGTACTGCTGAGTGTTCTGGTATTGACCCTGAGCGTGCTTGTGGTACTTCTGCTGGGGGCTGGGTTTGTGGTTTTAGGTTTGCGATTTCTTTGAGTCCAGAGGCTGCTGAGCGTCAGGCTGATGCTACTATGAATATTGAGGTTGTTACTGAGCCTGGCAGAAAAGAGGGTTATTTGGTTGAGCCTTTGAGGTTGTTCCTTGATGATCAGGAGGTTGACAGTCTTAATGTTGCTGAGGAATTGAAGGGTCGTGCAGTGACTGATATTTCTATTACTGGTTCTGGTGCTGGTATTTCTGAGCAGGCTGCTTTGCTTAATGCTTTGGAGAACATGAAGCGTTTGCAGACTGTTTTAATTACGGGTAGTCTTCCTGTTAAGTTGGAGATTACGCGTATTGACAATATTTCTCCTGTGTTGGGTGGTTATTTTATTGCGAATGCTTTGTTTATGGCGGTTTCTGCCATTGCTGCTGTTGTGCTTGTGCTGTTGGTGGTTTATCGTAAGTTTAGGATTGCAATTTCTATCATGCTTACTGCGCTTTCAGAGATTTTTATTGTTTTGGGCATTGCTGCTTTGATTGGCTGGAATCTTGATTTGTCTGCAATTGCAGGGCTTATTATTTCTGTTGGCACTGGTGTGAATGACCAGATTGTTATTGTTGATGAGGCTTTGAGTGGTCGTGCATCAGCAGAGCGTTCGCATAATTGGAAGGAGCGTATTAAGCGCGCGTTTTTTGTTATTTTTTCTGCTTATGCGACAATTACTGCTGCTATGGTTCCGTTGCTTTTTGCAGGTGCAGGTTTGTTGAAGGGTTTTGCTCTTACAACTATTCTTGGCTTTACTGTTGGTGTGTTGATAACGCGTCCTGCTTTTGCTGCTGTTGTTGAAATATTGATTGGTGATGAATGATGGGTGCAAAATTGTGGGCTGTTGTGCTTGTTGTTTTTTGTACGCTGTTGACGTCTTCTGCGCAGATTTTGTACAAGTTTGGTGCTTTGCGTTTGCCTGAGATTGTGACGAATGTTCCGTTGCTGGTTGGGATTGTGTTGTACGCTGTTGCTGCTGTTGTTTTGATTGTTTCTTTTAAGGGTGGTGATGTTACTGTGTTGTATCCGATTATTGCTACGAGTTATGTGTGGGTTGCTTTGTTGTCGTATGTTTTTCTTGGTGAGTTGTTGTCTGTGCTGAAGTTTTTTGGCATTCTTTTTATTTTTTCTGGCATTTGTTGTATTGGTTTTGGCAGCAGAAGTTCTGATGTTATGAGGGTGCCATGATGCGCAGGATAAAGAGCAGTTACGAACTGATGAACATGGAGTTTCTATCTCGGGTCTCGGAACGAAGTGAAGAGATCCGAGTTGTAGACTATTTTGGTCAAGCTCACAGAAACGAAGTTTCTGGGAGTCCCAAAAAACTTTGTTTTTTGAGGACTTTTTTAAAAAGGTTGGGGGTATGTGATTATGCCTACTGAGCTTTGGGCTGTTGGTCTTGTTCTTTTTGGCACGCTTGTTGGCGCTTTCGGTCCTATTTTGTTAAAGCGTGGTTCTAATTCTTTTGGCTTGAGTGTGCGTGCTCAGTTTAGGAATTATAATTTGTTGGCTGGCATTTTTTTGTATGGGGTTGCGAGTATTATCTTTATTCCTGCTTTGCGTGGTGGTGAATTGTCTGTTCTTTATCCGTTGGTTTCTGTGAATTATGTGTGGGTGAGTTTGTTGTCAGTCAGGTTCTTGAATGAGAAAATGAATAAGCTTAAATGGCTGGGCATTTCTCTCATTATAGTTGGCGTTAGCTTGATTGGACTGGCTAGCAGATAATGTGCGTGATTTGATGAAAAAAGAGTTTTCAATTGTCGAGCTTAGTTGTGTTGTGCGTGAATTGCAGTCTTTGGTTGGTGGCAGGATTGCAAAGGTTTTGCAGCATTCTGATAAAATACTTTCTTTTGAGTGTTTTAAGACAGGTGTGGGTAAAAAGTTTGTGCACATTTTTCGCCCAGGTCTCGTATGGCTTGGCGGCTCAAAATTCTCTTCTTTAGAATCTGGTTTTTTCAGGAGTCTTGGCCGTTTGGTTGATGGTGGTAAAATAATTTCAATAAGCCAGATTGGCAGTGAGCGGATAATAAAAGTTGATGTTGCAATTGGTGGTAAAAAATTGTTGGTTTACGTCGAGCTTTTTAATAAAGGCCAGATTGTTGCGTGTAATGATGATGGTAAAATTTTGGCGTTGTGGGAGACCCAGCAGTGGAAAGACCGTGTTTTGAAGATTGGTGAGCAGTATGTTTTGCCAAAAAAGTTGTTCAACATTTTTTCAATGGCTGAAGAGGAATTTCAGCAGGTTTTGAGTCATATAGAAGAAACTGTTTCGAAAACAATTGCTACAGAGTTGTGTGTTGGTGGTTTGTACGCGCAGGAATTGTGTGCAATCAGTGGCATTGATAAGAACAAGAATAAATTGTCATCTGAAGAATTGCGCGTTCTATTTGCAAACTTGCAGTTTTTGTTTCAGCGAAAAATTGATGCGCGTATTGTTTACGAGAATAATTCTGTAAAAGATATTGTTCCTTTTCCTTTAAAATTGTATGAATTGTTAAAACAAGTCACTTATCCATCGTATAGTGC
>JACQMU010000081.1 GCA_016203425.1 Candidatus Woesearchaeota archaeon | reverse complement strand
GTTTATAAGAGACAGTATCTTGTTTTTGATGTTTCAGGAATCAGCCCGGTTGATATATCTGATGTACGTGTAAGAACTCCATTCTCCTGCACATCTGTTTATAAGAACACTGACTTTGGCATAAGCACGGCCAATAAAAAACACGATTTGTGCAGCCCTAACACCGCCTTTGATATTGGAATACTCTACCCTGGGATAAAAGATAAAGTGCACATAGCGCCCAACCATGATGATTTCATCCCTGGAAATCTCAGATACGTATATCTGCTAAAATTTGAAGGCAACAATCGAGAAGAAAATGACAAAAATGCAACTTTCCAGTTTAATTCAATAAAAAATGCAGTAACAGGCACGCAAGTAAAACCAAAAATAATCTATCTTAACACGCTTGATGAACTACCAATGCAAGAAAAAACTATCTCCTATCATCCTTGGAAACTGCCCGTTATTGAGAACAAGAATATAACACTTCAAGGAGAAACCGTGCTTACCGAAAATCTAATAATCAATACAGATGACACACTCATCATAAAACCAGGAACAACAATAAAATTAGCAAAAGATGTTTCAATAATCTCATACGGACAAATTACTGCAAAAGGCACCCCAACACAACCAATAACTTTTATCCCTTCAACAAACAAACCCTGGGGGGCGATTGCGATACAAGGCAAAAATGCAAATAACAGCACTTTCGAAAACTGCATCATTGAAGGGGGCAGCGGAACAAAACACGAATTAGTGCATTACACGGGGATGCTATCCGCATACAACACGGAAATAACAATCAACAACTGCATCTTCAAAAACAATAAAAAAGAAGATGACACATTCAACGCAAAACATTCTCAAGTAAAAATAACAAACTCGACATTCACCAATACATTTAGCGATGCAATAGATTTCGACTTCACAACAGGAACCATAGAGAACAACAAATTCGACAACATAAACGGCGATGCAATAGACCTAATGACATCAACACCAACCATCAAAAACAACCATATCACTGGTGCAGCAGATAAAGGCATCAGCATAGGTGAAAAAAGCAACCCAACCATCACCAACAACAAAATCACAAACAACAATATAGGGATCGCAATAAAAGACCAAAGCAACCCAACAATAACAAACAACACAATAACAAACAACCAAATAGGCATAACCGCCTACCAAAAAAACTGGCAATATGGCGGAGGAGGATTTGGAACAATACAAAACACCAACCTCTGCCACAACATACAACCACTAATTATACAAAACAATTCAAGAATAACAATAAACAACAAAACTTGCACAGAAGAAAAATGCGAATACCACTGCCCGAACTGACAATAATTGTTGTAAATCACAACTCAAAAGAGATTAGTGAATGTTTGAAATCAATTCATTCCACAACAACAGTACCTTTCTAAAAAATTGTTGTTGACAACAATTCAAAAGATAACTCTGTTGCAAAAATAAAAAAAGAATTTCCGCAAACAGAAATTATTGAAAACAAAACAAACAAAGGCTACGGCGCAGCCTGCAACCAAGCAATAAAAATTGCACAAGGAAACCACACCCTCATTCTCAACCCAGACATCACTCTGGAAACGAATACTGTTGAAGAACTGCTAAAATATCTTGAGCAAAACAAAGAAGCAAAAATAGTTTCATGTAAACTAGAAAATGCTAACGGAACTCTACAAGATTCTTTCAGAGAATTTCCAACAATCATCTCTTTATTGAGACGACAATTCAAAGCGATAACAACAAAAGAATCTATCCTGCCGCAAAAAGTCGACTGGGTGTCCGGTGCATTAATGCTGTTGCGCGACAAATATTACTTTGACGAAAGATTTTTTCTCTACTTTGAAGACGTTGATTTGTGCAAAACTGTTGGAAACGTTTATTACTATCCACTTGTTTCAGCAACACACACTGCGCAACGCGAAAGCAAACAAAACTTAAAGCTTGCAATTCTTCATGCAAAAAGCGCGCTAAAATACTTCTTAAAACATGGATTTTTCTGAGCACATAACTTTATAAACACCTTCTCGACAATCACGCCAATGCCCGCAACACTCACCATTGCAACAGTCATTTTGAGTTTTTTGATAACACTTTTTGTACTCCCTGGATGGATCAAAGTAGCACGTTCACGAGGGCTCACAGGCAAAGACATGCACAAGATTGACCAACACGAAGTTGCAGAGCTTGGGGGATTAGTTGTCGTCTTTGGAGCGCTCATTGGAATTCTGGCATACATCGCAGCACAGGTGTTTGTATACAACAACAAAGAGCCAATGTTTTACATCCTCGCCGCAACAGCATCAATACTAATAGCGACAGTCATTGGACTTGTTGACGACATTTTAGGATGGAAAATAGGGCTGCGGCAATACCAAAAAGCAATTTTGTCATCATTAATCGCACTGCCAATAATAGTTGTCAATGCAGGAGAATCAACAATGGCACTGCCGCTCATCGGCGTGATTAATATTGGGCTGCTTTATCCCCTCATTGTTATCCCTGGCGGCATTGTAGGAGCATCAAACGCCTTCAACATGCTCGCAGGATTTAATGGATTAGAAGCAGGCATGGGCATGATAATTATCGGCACAGAAGGATTTTTAGCATGGCAGCTCGGCTCAAAAACAGCAGTAATCATCGCAGCATGCGCATTCATGGCATTGCTTGCATTCTTCGTCTTCAACAGGCACCCGTCATTAGTATTTCCCGGCGACACAATGACTTATCCAACCGGAACAATCATCGCCATCATAGCAATCCTCGGCAACATAGAAAAATTTGCGTTAATACTATTCATCCCTTATTTTTTAGAGGGTGTTCTCAAAATGCGCGGCTGGATGCAAAAAGAAAGTTTCGGCAAAGTACTGCCGGACGGAACCATTATGAACAGATACAAAAAATTCTACGGGCTAACCCACATAACTATTTCACTGCTAAGAAACACAATTGGGAAAGCAAAAGAAAAATATGTAGTACTGACACTGCTGTATTT
>JACQMU010000095.1 GCA_016203425.1 Candidatus Woesearchaeota archaeon | reverse complement strand
TTGTTTTTCTATAATAACAAGTTCTCGTTTGCCAAATATCTTTCTTGTTTCATTATTTGTTTTTAAAAACGTGTGCAAGCTCATAACCATCACTTAGGTTATAGTAACCAGTATTATGGTTATATTTATATGTTTTGCTTTACGACACACCATGAATGAAGAAAAGTGTCATTCATCTTTTTGTTATTCGTCGAAAAACAGTGCGAGTCTGCGACGATAATATGCGAACCCCCCTTCGTTAAGAGAATGCTTGTTGTCTTGACGACTATCCTTGCTAGATAATCTATCTTTAATGTACATGACCATTTCTAAATCAGCCTCGAATCCAGCCCTACCATCAGGAATAAATGTAAGCGGGCTTACAAGTATGCCAACTATTCCGCCCACAGGAGTTAAGAGTGGGTGTATTTCATACGCACACACACTTCCTTGGGCTACATCTATAAAAGGGCTCGCAACAACACCTGCTGCAGTTAAACAACCACTGTTCGCAGTGAGAAGTCCTGTTAATCCAATTGCAGCAACGGCTTGTTTTATTTTTGTTGATACATCCATTTTATCAACGTGATAACTCTCAGTTTTTAAAACTTAAGGTCAACCTTTATAAAGCAAAATAGGTAGGAGTGTTCTATGCTGAAAAACAATTTTGATAAGATTGTTGTTGACACTTCTGTCTTAATCGAAGGTCTTTTGTCATTAAAGGTTGAAAAGCAGGAACTTTTGCCGAAAGAAGTCCTAATTCATGAAGCTTCTTTGGCTGAGCTTGAGCATCAGGCAAACACAGGAAAAGCAATAGGCTGGATTGGGTTAGATGAAGTGAAAAAATTGCAGGAATTGTCAAAAAAAGGAATACTCACAATAAAATTTGCGGGCAACAGGCCAAGCGGAAAAGACATTCAGTATGCAAAATTGGGGGAGATTGATGCATTAATCAGACAGCTTGCGTGGGAAGAAGATGCAACACTCGTAACAGCAGACAAAGTGCAGGCGCGTGTTGGTGAAGCAAGAGGAATAAAAATTTTGTTTGTGCCAAAAGAAGCGGGTTTACGTGCATTAACATTGGAAAAATTTTTTGACGAGACCACCATGTCTGTTCATCTTCGAGAAAATGTTCTGCCAATGGCAAAAAAGGGCGTGCCTGGCTCGTGGGATTTTGTTGAAGTTGGCAAAAAACAATTGGCTGCAGATGAAATAAAAGATATTTCAAGAGAAATTATTGAAGAAGCAAGAGCAAGGTCAGACGGCTTTATTGAGATTGAGCGTGAAGGCAGCACAATTATTCAGCTTGGCTTGTTCAGGATTGTTATTACTAAGCCGCCTTTTTCTGATGGTTGGGAAATAACAGCTGTTCGTCCTGTAAAAAAATTGAGTGTGGAAGATTACAAATTGAGCGACAAGCTGAAAGACAGAATTGCAAACCGCGCAGAAGGAATGCTAATCGCAGGAAGCCCTGGACAGGGCAAGTCAACATTTGCGCAGGCTTTGGCAGAATATTTTGCATCACAAAAAAAGATTGTTAAAACTGTTGAAGCACCAAGAGATTTAGTTCTCTCAGACAATATTACACAACTCTCAATAAGCCAAGGAAGCCCTGAAGAAATACACGACATACTTTTGCTCTCGAGGCCTGACTACACAATTTTTGATGAGATGCGAAACACAAAAGACTTTCAATTGTTTGCGGACCTAAGATTAGCTGGCGTGGGCATGGTAGGTGTTGTACACGGCACAGGCCCGATTGATGCTATCCAGCGTTTTATCGGCAGGGTTGAATTGGGGGTTATTCCGCAGGTTGTTGACACTGTTGTTTTCATCAAAAACGGCACAATCAACAAAGTGCTATCCATTCAAATGATGGTAAAAGTTCCATCAGGCATGACAGAAGCAGACCTTGCAAGGCCAACAGTAGTCATTGCTGATTTTGAAACAGGAAAACCAGTTGCTGAAGTATACAGTTACGGCGAAGAAACTGTTGTTGTTCCTACTGTTTCTGATACTGAAAAAGTTGGTGCGAAAAAGATTGCTGCGCGTGCGATTGAGCGTGCTGTTCAAAGATTTGCTGACGAAGTCAGAGTTGAAATCCTGAGCGAGAATAAAGCTGCGGTTTTTGTTCCAAAGTATGCTATTGGCGGCTTGATTGGCAAAGAAGGCAAAACAATTGCGCATTTGGAGAAAGAGCTTGGCATTGGCCTTGATGTGCGCGAGCTGGTTGAAGACGAAAAAAAAGCGCCGCGGGGCGAATCAGTTTCGTTTAGAAAAAATATTGCAAATCGTTATATTGAATTGTTTGTCGACGAAGGATTAACTGGTAAAGATGTGAATGTTTCTGCAGATGGCAAATATGTTGCAACGTTTAACGTAGGCAAGACTGGCATCATCAAAATCAAAAAGAACAATAATTTGGGAAAAGTTTTGAGTGATGCGTTTGATGCTGGTGAAGAAGTTTTGTTGAGTGTTTAGTCTATCCCATCTAATTGTTTGATTATTTGTATAAGTTCCTGTGGCTTGTCAACAAGATATTCTGGTTTTTCTGCAGTTAGGCGTTCACGTGTTTCATAACCCCAAGTAACTGCTGCTATTTTTACTGATTGTTGGCTGTCGGGATTGCGCCGCCTTAGTGTTCTGCATGCAATAATGTCATCACGTGTGTCGCCGACAGCAAGTGTTTCATCAGGATTTGCGTCAAGCAAGTCAAGACACCACTCAATTGAATACACGTGTGGCTTTGTGAGTTTTACTGATTCTGATTCAGGAAGCATTTCTCTTGTCACAACTGCATCAAGATAGTTGCTGATGCCGCTTCGTGTTAAAATATTTTCAATAACACTCATGCGGTTTGTTGTGTTGAGTGCAATGCGCAATCCTCTCGCACGCCCTTTTTTTGGCCGTGAGCGTTCGTAAATCTCAACAATGGTTTCTTTTATTCCTTCAAATAATAGTATTGGTGCCTGTGCTTTCCATGCAGTGTATGCATCCCAGATTTGTTTTTCGTGCTGCTTCAAGTTAATCCCCATCATATCATAAAGCCCAGCAATGCCCTTTGCAGAATAATATCTGTTGTAGTCATCAACAAATGATAGGTTGAATTCCTTGTACGGAAATCTTTGGCTGAAGATGTTTTCAGCGCAGTGTTTGAGCCACGCGAACTTGTCGCGCATGCTGTCAACTATTGTGCCATCCCAGTCGAGAATGAGTGCGCGCAGTCTTGACATAAACACTCGAACAAATAAGAACTATTTAAAGATTATTGTTGCCGAAATCTATTTAAACAAACAATAGAT
>JACQMU010000090.1 GCA_016203425.1 Candidatus Woesearchaeota archaeon | reverse complement strand
GTTTAAAAACTTTATGCATTTCAAAAAAAGTGTGATTAAGACGGCAGAATATCGAAAAGCTTATAAATGGGTGAACGAATAATTCTTGTTAAGCGATTATAGTGAACTGATTAGATGGGGGCGCTCGTTTTTTTTATGTGTTGAGCGCAAAAAAGGGGGATATTAGTGTTATTACAAAGAGGGGTATGTAGTAATTACTCAAGTAAGCAATTAGTTGTTAGACTTCACGATATTCTTTGTCATCCTGAATTAGAATCATCAAAACTCAGGGAGAAGCCAGCTTTGTTTTCTGAGGCCCCCATCTCAACAATCGCTTGGCTGCTTCTCTCTGGTGTTTCATTGTCAGGGGTGAAGCACTGATGGGGTTTCACAAATACTCTGGGCGTGTAACAGCAATAACCGTTTTTGTATTATTGCTTGTTCTTGGAATTTTTGGAGTTGTTTGGAATGGCTCAATTACTGGTTTTGTTGTGTTTGAAGAAAATACTGTGAGTCTTGGCAGTGTGTTTAATGAGACAACAACTGTTGTGCTGAATATTTCGTCAACAAATTCTTTGCGTGCCAGTGGCATTGTTTTTAATGGAATTAATGGAAGCGCGCGTCTTTACTATCAGGATGCTAACAATAGTTTGTCATTGATTTATGAGTCGCCTGTTGCTGAAGGAACAATTGTGTTTGAGAATGCTTGTGTTGATACTTGCGAGCTTGCAATGTCTAACGTGACATTGTTGGTTGTTTTGCGTGGTGAGAATACAACTTTGTCGTTGTCAAACATTTCTTATTCTGCTGTGCTGCCTACTGGCAGTATTGAAACAATTTCTATTCCTGACATTAATCTGTCCAACAGTACAACGCTTAATCTTTCTCAATATTTTGTAGAAACAGCTAATCATCCTTTGTTTTTTAACGCCACTGTTCCTGAACAAGTGCGTGCTGTTGTTTCTGCTGATTTGTTGTTTTTGTCAGAGCGTGAAAGTGGTGTGTTTACTGCAACTGTGTTTGCTTCAAATGGTGTTGTGAACGCAAGCAGTTCTTTCATTATTTTTGTTGGTGAACAAAACATTACTAATGAAACGCTTGTTTCTGAGAACAAAAGTGTCTTTGTTCCAAAGAGTGATAATGTTGATGACAAAGTTGAAAATGAATTGTTGGGCAAAGAAACAGTTCCTGTTATTGTGTTTCTGAAAGTTCCTTCTCAGCCTGCTGGTTTTGGTGTTGCTGCTGAAAAAAATGTGTTGAAGATGAAGAAAGTTGAGGGTGATGTTGTAAGAGAATCTGTGTTGAGCAGCGTTCCTTCTTTGGTCTCTGCTGAGAATTATGATGTTGTGAATGCTTTTTCTGCAGAGATTGGTGTTTCTGCTTTGGATGCTTTGCGTAATAATCCTAATGTTGCATCAATTGTTTATGATGGTGTGATGAATATTTCTTTGCAGGAGAGCATTCCTTTGGTTAGGGCGAATGACACGCATGTTTTGTTCACTGTTTTGAATGAATCTTTGACTGGCCGTGGACAAAGTATTTGCGTTCTTGATACTGGTGTTGATTACGCGCATCCTGCATTGGCAGATAAGATTGTCAGTGGTGTGAACGTTATTAACATTTCAGCTGGTGTTATGGATGATAATTCTCAGAGCCACGGTACGCACGTGAGTGGTGTTGCAAGTGCTGTTGCTCCTGACAGCAAAATTGTCCCTGTGAAAGTGTGTGATGCGAGTGGTACTTGCCGTGCAAGTGATATTTTGGCAGGGATTGATTACTGCATTAACAATTCTATTGCACTTAACATTTCAGTTATCAGTGGTAGTTTTGGTGATGGTGGAAATTATAATGAAACAAATTGTCCGTCTTGGTTTGATCCTGCTTTGTCAGCTGCGCATGAGTTTGGAATTGTTGGTGTGTTTGCTTCTGGCAATGATGGTTATTTGAATGGTGTTCATTATCCTGCATGCTCACCATTTTCAGTTAGTGTTGGCGCGTCGACAAAACAAGATACGTTCGCAGCTTTTTCCAATAGGGGGAGCCGTCTTGATGTTGTTGCGCCTGGAAGTTCTGTTACTTCAACAATTGTTGGCGGTGGTTATGGAACGCTTAGTGGGACGTCAGTATCAACTCCTTTTGTTGCTGGCGCGATTGCGTTGTTAAAACAGAATGCGCAGGCTTCTCAACAAAACTTTACGATTACTTCTGTTAGGAATGCTTTGAAAAACAGCAGTGTTGTTATTGATGGCTTTTCTCGTTTGGATGTTTTGTCTGCAGTGAAAACGCAGTTGGTTAGTAATGGAACTCCTGTAACTAATGAGTCTAACTCAACGCCGCCAGATTTTAGGTTGAGTGTGTTTGCGTGTGATGCGGGTGATGTGGCAACTCTGTGTAATATTACGACAAATAGACAAATTAATTCAAGTTTTATTAATGTGGTTAATTTGTTTGTTAACCAGAGTGGTGGGCTCTTTAATGCTACCGGGCTTGCAAATGTTGTCATTAATGTTAGTGGAAACTTGACAATCTTGCAAGGAGGCCAGATTAATGTTAGTGGCGGGTGCTTCAGTCCTCCTTTCCCGCCAGCGTGTCAAAACGCATCAAATATTACTATTATTGTTGGAGAAACTCTTGAGCTTAATGGAACAATTGGTGCAAAGGGCTCTGATAACATTGCAGGGGGAAATTCAAATGAGGGTGCTGGTGGCATTATTAATATTTCTGCAAAAACAATTTTCGTGAATGCAAGCGGGCGAATAGATGCAAGTGCTGGCAAGGTTGCTGCAAGTGGTTTTCTTATTGGACAAAATGGAGGTATCATTCGTATTAATGCTTCTGTAATTACGATTCTGGGTGAAATTAATACTACTGGGGGAAAGCCAGGCGGTGGTGCGGGAACCTTAATCTATGGTTCTGGTGGCGACATTAACATTACTGGTGAAAACATTACGCTTAATGGTGGCATTTCTAAAATGGTTAGTTCAGACACCAACTATAACCCTGCCGGTAACCCACCGCTTCTTGGCGGCGCAAGTGCCGGAAAGATTTTTATTAATGCCACCAACTCGCTTACGATTAATCATTCTATTGTTGCAAGAGGCAACATTAGTAGCAACATCACAATTCAAGGAAATATTGTTAATCTTAATAGCAGTGTTTTTAACACAACAAGTCTTGTAGTGTTCGGAGCAAATGGCACGACAACAATTAATTATAACACTTCTCTTTGGGCTAACTCGTCAAAATTTACGCCTCTTCCGTTTGTCATCAAAGATACTGGGACAGCTCGGTTGCAGTTTTTGAGAGCAACAAACATTTCAACTGAGGATAATTTAAATGACAT
>JACQMU010000089.1 GCA_016203425.1 Candidatus Woesearchaeota archaeon | reverse complement strand
TTCTTTGTGTTGGTATGTTGGTGCGATGTTTGGTGTTGTTCCGTTCCAGTCTATTTTCCATACGCTGACAAATCCTCCGTCGATTTGTTTTTCTTTTGCGAATGGTTTAAAATGTTTGAGTCCGTGTGCGTCAAAGTACATGAGTCTTGTGAACATGCTTGAAACTAATTGCGGCATTGCTCCAAGAACGTAATAATCACCTGTTTCACTCTTGAAAACTATTGCGCCTTTGTCGATTGCGTTTTTTGTTGCAGTGGTTTCTGTGAATTCGTTATTCTTCTCGTTGACATACACTGCTTTTTTTATTGGCGTTAATCCTTCAGGTTCTTTTCTATTGGCTTCGCCAGTTTCCAAATTAAATGTTAAGCTATCTCCGCAGAAAAGTGTGTTTTGTGTTGATTTACACTTGGTCTGTATATTCTCATACATCCATGGTGTGCTAATCCATTGTTGTGCTTCTGTGTCGTCAAGTATTGTTTGTGCTCTTTCATAAAGTGCTTGTGCGTCTTCTTTTGTGTAGCTTAGGTTGTTTGTCATGATGTTGATTGCTTCTTCTTCTGGTTTGTTTTTTAGTGTTTGCCAGATGTATGCTTTTTTGAAGTCCCAGTTGCCGAAGTGGCTCCACACTCCTGCTTTTTCGCGCATGTCTTCTGATGTTATAAAATAATTTTCTGGTGGGTTGCAGTGGGTGTATTGTAGTATGTCTTCCGGATTGTTTATTTTCTGTTTGTCTAGATATTTTTTTGCTTCTTCTTTTTTGTTTGTGAGGAATAGGTTGTTGAGTAT
This sequence comes from Candidatus Woesearchaeota archaeon, assembly GCA_016203425.1. Classification (GTDB taxonomy): domain Archaea; phylum Nanobdellota; class Nanobdellia; order Woesearchaeales; family ARS49; genus JACQMU01. The sequence continues at coordinate 3,007 of JACQMU010000089.1, read as the reverse complement.
TTCGTGTGCTTCAAATAGGTTGTAGTTGTATTTTTCAGTTAGTACATCGTATGCTTTGTTTGATCCGCATGATAGCATGCGTAGTATGCCTATTGCTTCTTCTTCATTGCTTGTGCTTAATAATTTTCCAACCCAGTGTGCCATTGGCGTGTTTTGGCTGCCGCCGTCGAATGTGACTGCTCGGTCTGAGATGTATGCGAATTGGTGTCCGAAGTCCCACCATGATGTGATTATTGCATCTTTTTGTGAGTTTTCTTTGATTTGTGTGAGCGCATTCCACCATGCATCATTGACATGAGGGGTTGCATTTTCAAGCCAGTATTGTATCTGTGTTTGTTGTCCGTTCGTGAGTATGACGAGCGTGAAGAACAAGAAAACAATTCCAAATGTGTGTGTTATTTTTGACGTCGTATTTTGCGTAATTTTTGCATACACACGCATGATTGCATATCCTGCGGTGATTGCTGCTGGCGGGATTATTAATATTATAAATCGCTGCCCTTTAAATGAGGCGTATATCGCTGCAAATAAAGTGAGTGTTAGAAAAATCCCGTAAATGAATGTTGTGCTCGTTGGTTTTCTTTCGTTGATTAAGAGGAATACTCCGATGCAGGCAAGTATGAGGAACAATGCGCCTCCAGAAAAACTAATTATTTTGTTTAGGTTTGGTGTGCTTAATTCTGCAACACTTGTGTACACGTTTGGCCATAAGTCATCGCGTGTTGCAGTATTAATTTTTGAGAATGAGAACGGCCCTTTGATTTGTATTTTTAGTGATTCAAATCCTTTTTCAAAATCAAATTGTGCGTATTGTTTGTATGACAGTATGTACGTAAGAATTAACATTGAGATTAGCAGGAACACAAGGGTTGTTATGATGAATCTGAGTGCCAGCTTAAATTCAAATGTTTTGTTTTTTATCGTTGTGAACAGTTGGTATGCAACGGTTATTGTGATGGTTGCTATTGCTATATATAGCGTGTACCACCAGCCTGCCCAGGTAAATGCATACAGCCCCAAAATTGTGCTTGCAGTGATTATTGACAGCAATTTTTTTTGTGGGTTAGTGAATGCTTTCAGAAAGAAATACATGAATGTTGCTGGGAATAAAATGTTATACGCATCAGTGTCTGCCATTCCAAATGCAGTTTTGATGAATATTGCATAATTGAATGAGAATAGTGTTGCAGTGATAAATCCGCCGATAGGGTTTGTTAGTGTTGTTCCTATAAAAAAGAGAATAATTAGTGTTAGGATTGTTGCAATTATTGGGAAGTACGCGGCTGTTTGCATGAGTGGAGTGTCTGATTCAAAAATGTTTATTGTTTTGTGGATTGCCGCAAGTGTGTATGGGTGTAGTTCTATTGATATGTTGCTTCCGATTGGTGCTGTTGCGTGTTTGTCCCACGGAATTCCTTCTTTTATCGTGTCGCCGGTATGTCCTTTAGTGAGCACGTTGTTCGCAAGCCGCAAATATCTGTATGGGTCAATGTCAGGCATGTACGTGTATGTTTTTCCTTTTGTCGTGTATTGGTATTCTTTTTGTATTGCATTTGCAACTTTTTGTCTTTCTTGTTGTATTTTTGGGTCTGTGTCAATGATGGCGTTTAGATTTCTCCTAACAATGTCTTCTTTTGTTGTTTCTGGAAGGTTGGGTTGTTGTTGTGTTAGGGCAGCATAGAATTTGTTGTAGAACGAATCGTATACTATTTTGCTGGATATTTTGTCGCTGAGCAGGATGTCATCTGCTTGCAGTCTTAGATGTATTCCACCCCATGGTAAGAATCCCAAGTTTGGCATGAATTGCAGGACTAATAACAAGATTAGAAATGAGAGTGTTGCGTGTTTTGTTACAAAGTTCTTAATTGATGTCAGAGTATTGTTTGTTTCTTGTTTCTGTGTTTGTTCTGATGCGCCTTTTGCAAGTGCGCGTACTGTTTGTACTGTTTTTTTAAAGAAATTCTTTATTCCTGTTAGGTCTGTTTGTAAGTTGTTGTTTGGTGGTGGTGTTTCCATGGATGGTCTGTGGTTAGCGGTTTAATTTCGTTTTAAAAGGTTTCGGTTATATTGGGGGTTACGCTGTACTTTACAATCTGATAAGATTTATATACATCTTTTGAATTGCGTTGATCAGATCAAGATGAGCATAAGCAATACAGATAATCAGTGTAAAGTGTGTGGTGGAGCAGGCAAAAAGCCGATAATGATTGAGGATCAGATGGCGGGTTACAGCGAAGAAGATTGTATATTTTGCAAAGGTAATGGTTATATTATTAAAAAATAGTTACACAGTTGGTTTTGGAGTTATGCCTAAAAATCTGGAGATTAACGCAAAAGCGCTTCTTTCAGTCTTTGTTTCCTGTTTGTTGGTGAGTATATTCTTAAACATTATTAGTTGGCTTAGAGGGTGGTATAAACTTTTGTAAACGTAAAAAGTCTTGTACAATCTCGCCATTCTTTTATTTGCTTTTTCTTTCTCAGGATACCAGCTTGGTAAATCATTCATGTTAGCGCCAGAGTCTTGTTCAAGAAGAATTGGGTTGATGTTAGCAAAATATTTTTTTGTTAAAGGAGTATTTGGGTATGGGAGCATTGGGAAAACAACAGCTTCATCAAGGCCGGCTTTTGCAAGTTGTTTCACATAATCTCTGGTTAATGCATAATCTTCATCAGTTTCAACATATAGTCCTGTGATTATGAAACATCCCGTCTTTATGCCTATTTTGTGGCATATTTTAACATTTTTTAATATTAAGTTTGTGTCTATGAATTTGTTATAGACTTCTTTGAGTAATCTTTGCGATCCTGATTCGGGTGCAAATATTAAATATTTGCAGCCAGACTCCTTGAATAATTTCAAGTTTTCTTCATTCATCTTTTCAGGTCTCACTCCATTTGGCGTGCTCCATTTTATTTTTGAACCCAAGCCTCTTGCCATGATTTCTTTGCACACATCAACTGCCAGTTGCATATTTAAAGTAAAGTTATCATCCATTATCTCAAATTC